>CAYNNA010000028.1:0-26099 GCA_964398375.1 uncultured Thiothrix sp. | reverse complement strand
GGCCTGTCACGCCGGGGGTCGCGGGTTCGAGTCCCGTCCGCTCCGCCAACTTTTTCCATTTCATCCCCCCTTTTCTTGCTGTATGATGGCGAACTTGCGTGCGTGGGGCGTGCGCATTAATTGTTATCAATCAACATTACACACAAAAACGTAAAAGACCATGCTGCAATCAATTCATGACAAAGCCAAAGGCTGGATTGCCTATGTTATCGTAGGCATCATTATCGTCCCTTTCGCACTGACTGGGGTATACGATTATTTTCAAGGAGGGGACAAGCGTATTGCTGCGGTTGTCAACGGTGAGGAAGTTCCTGTGCAGGCGGTGCAAAATGCATTGTTGCAATTGAAGCAGCAATTTGGCGGTCAGTTACCTGAGGGCATGGAAGAATCCCTCAAAAGCAACGCGCTGGAATCGGTTATCAACCAAACCTTAGTGCAGCAAACTATCCGTGACGGTGGCTACCGTGCAAGCAATCAGGAGGTGGCTGATGCGATTGCTGCTATTCCGGTATTCCAAAAAGACGGGAAGTTCGACAAAGAAACTTACGAAAACTTTCTGAAAATGCAGCGGCGTGACCCAGTTGAGTTTGAGATGCAGGTACGCACTGATCTCTCGCAGCAGCAGTTACGTAATGCGGTGTTAGGGACGGCTTTCTTGCCTAAAGCAGAGGCTGAGCAATATCAGGTCTTGCGTAACCAACAGCGTGAACTGGAAGTCTTTACTTTAAAAATGGCTGATTTTCAGGCTCAAGTGCAAGTTGCCGATGAGCAAATTGCCCAGTATTACGAGCAAAATAAAGCATCTTACATGACCGATGAACGCGTGCAATTGGCGTATGTGGAACTCAAGCGTGATGACCTTGCGGCGCAAGTGACGGTCGACGAGGCTGCGTTGAAAACGTGGTTTGAGGCGAATGCTGATGCTTACGCGCAACCGGAGCAGCGCATGGTTAGCCATATTTTGGTGAGTGTTGATGATCCTGCTAAAGACGCGGATGCTAAAAAGCGTATTGATGCGCTCTATGCTGAAATTCAAGCCGGTACACGCACGTTTGAAGCGATTGCCCGTGCAGAGTCCGATGATAAAATTGCCGCCGAAAAAGACGGACAGATGGGGGCAATTGTCGCAGGCGACTGGGGTGTAGAATTTGAAAAGACAGTGTTTGCTTTAAACGCTGGTGAAATGTCCGCACCAGTCAAGACGGAAGCGGGTTACGAAATTATCCGCGTAACCGAGATCAAACCGGCACAGCCGAAAACGTTTGAAGAATCCCGTGCGGCAGCAGAAGCCGATTATCGTAAGGAACAGGCGGAACAAGCCTTCCTCGAAAAGGGTGAAGTCTTAGGGCGTGTGGTTTATGAGCAAGACGGTGATCTTGCACCTGCGGCGAAGGAAACGGGTTTGACGGTGCAGCAAACTGATTGGATGACGCCGGTACAAGGGCAGGGCATTGCAGCAAACGATAAAGTACGTGCGGCTGCCTTCAGTGAGGATGTGTTGAAGTCCGGGAAAAACTCTGAGGTATTGGAGCTGGAAGATGGCAATGCGGTCGTGATTCGCATCGTTAATCATGAGCCTGCCGCGCAGAAACCGTTAGAAGCGGTGCGTGAAGAAATCCGTACTGCCTTGCTAACGCAGGAAGCCCGTAAGTTGACGGCGCAAAAAGGTGAAGAGTTGCTGCAAAAATTGACCGCAGCACAATCTTGGGCGGCCCTGACAGAATCTGGCTTGGGTGCGGAAACGGCTGTTGAAAAGCCGGGTCTGATCGGGCGCAGTGATGCAAAATTGTCGCCTGAAATTGCCCAACAAGCGTTTGCTTTGACTCATCCGGCAGAGGGTAAGGCTACTTGGGGCAGCGTTGCGTTGGGTAATGGGGATTACGCTGTGCTGGCGCTGAAATCGGTCAAAGCCGGTGACGCTACCTTGAGTGCGGATGCCGAAGCGATTTACCGCCAAAGTACCGGCGGGCATGAATTGGAAGCGTTCCTGAAAGGTTTGCGGGATGCTGCCGATGTTGAAATTCATCCTGAGAATTTGTAAGTAGGTACATGAAAGTCCATCTGAAAGCATTGGGATGCCGTCTAAACGAGGCGGAACTAGAACAATGGTCGCAGCAATTTCGCGCAGAGGGGTATGAAATTGTACCCAATGTGCCGGATGCTGATGTATTAGTGCTGAATACTTGTGCGGTAACGCATGAGGCGTCGGGGAAATCACGGCGTCTCATGCACCGTCTTTACCGCGAAAACCCTGCCGCCAAACTGGTGGTCAGCGGTTGTTACGCCAGTTTGCAAGCCGATGAAGTCGCTCAAACCTTGGGCGTGGATTTGGTGATACCGAATACCGAGAAAGACCAACTTTCCCAAACGGTGATGCAGTACTTTGCCCTGCCGGTGATGCCTGCTATGGCGAGTGAGCCGGGGGAATCGCCGTTGTTTTTACGTGGTCGTCATCGTGCGTTTATTAAGATTCAGGATGGTTGCCGTTACCGTTGCACGTTTTGCATTGTGACGGTGGCGCGTGGGGAAGAACGCAGTCGCACTGAAACCGATATTATTTCAGAAATCAATACGCTCCATCAGCAAGGCATTCAGGAAGTGGTATTGGCTGGGGTACATGTCGGCGGTTACGGCAGCGATACCGGCAGCTCCTTGTATACTTTGGTACAAGCGATTTTGCGGGAAACCGATATGCCGCGTATCCGCTTTGCTTCGGTGGAGCCGTGGGATTTGCCGGATGATTTTTTTGCGTTGTTTACCAATCCACGTTTGATGCCTCACATGCATTTGCCTTTGCAAAGCGGTGCGGATACGGTGTTGCGGCGCATGGCACGGCGTTGCAAAACTGCCGAGTTTGCGCGATTGGTGGCGGAAGCACGTCAGCGTGTGCCGGGTTTCAACGTGACAACCGATATTATTGTCGGGTTTCCGGGGGAAACCGATGAGGAATGGGAGCAGACCTTGGCGTATGTGGAGTCGGTGGGGTTTGGGCACATGCATATTTTCACTTATTCGATTCGTGCGGGCACGAAAGCCGCTACGTTGTCTAACCAAGTGGCGGAATCGGTGAAGAAAGCTCGCAGCCAAACCTTACATGCGCTGGGTGAGCGTTTGAAACAGCAGTGGCTGGCGCAACAAGTGGGTCATACCGTGCCGGTATTATGGGAATATGGGCGTGCTGGCAACACCGGGCAGAAAATTTACACCGGCTATACGCCTAATTATTCCAAAGTCAGTGTTACGGTAGCAAACCATGAGATACTGGAAAACACCGTTAGGCAGACAATGCTAACCGGTGTACAGGAAGAAGGTGTTCTCGAAGGGAGGGTTTGAGCGATGAGCCTTAAGTGCTATTTAGCCGGTTTTTATTTATTAATAGCCAGCGTATTACTGTCCGGGTGTATTTTTTCTTCAGAGTCGCAGCAAGCCCGCGAGGTTGCCGATAAGTTTTGGCAGGCGGTGTTAGCGGAAGACATGGATACCGCTAAAAATCTGACAACCTGGGAGAGTGCGCAATACCTGCAATTTCTCACCAGCAAAAGCGTTGCCGCGAAGCGTTTTGAAACCGGTGAAATTAAAGTAGATGGCACAACAGCCGAGGTGGCAACGGTGCTGCATAGTGGCGAAAAGGGTGATATGACAATACCTTTACGCACGGTGTTGGTTCGCAATAAAGATGTTTGGCAAGTCGATGTACAAAAAACCATGGGTTCAATGGTCAGCGGCGCAATGGGCGCGGTAGTCGATCAATTGAATATGTTCATGGAAAACGGTCTCCAGGATTTGGATAAGGCACTCTCTGATAGCGTGCAAGAGTTAAACAAGAGTCTCAAGCAAGGGGTGGATCAGTTGAAACAAGAGTTGACGGTTCCCCCGGTTGCGCCGCCTCCACCGGCTGCACCTCCCGCTAATGGGCAAGCCATATAAGCTTATATTTTAGTCAAAAAGCCAACTTCTTGGTTGGCTTTGTTCATTTCTATTGCATTCAGTTACTATTCAGGCTTATATAGCGGCTATGCCGTATACAAGCAAAAAACGCCGTTCTGTCAGCCAGTTACTGGTATAAGTTAATAAAGAGCTGTTATGTTGGCATCGCGTTATTGTGAATGGTCAGATCAAAGAAGTGGAATGCCCCATGCCAAAATTAGTCATTAAACAAGACCTGCCTGAGCCATCCATTATTGAAAAATTGGAAGGTTTGTTGCGGGTTGTGTTACCTCTCTTATTGTTTGTTATTGCAATTTCTGCTGCATTATTGCTCTATTTGTCGCGTGAGCCTCACGACACAGTGACGTTGGGGAATGATGCGCTTGCTATGACCTTGCCGCCTGCGTATGCGCAAGAAGCGCAGCGTTTAACCACACTGGCGCGTGAATTTGAAGCACAAGAGCAAGCGGGGGTGGAGGGATATGCCAAACATGCCCGCTTGGTCAGTCAAGCAGACGCACTCCTTGCTCAACTGGATGTGATGGATAACCGTGTAGAGATATTAGCGCTAGAGGCAGATACCAAACAGGCTTTGCTAACGCGCCACCAGTACCAGAAAGATTATTGGGAGGCAAAGCGGGTTTTCCATGATCTACGGTTGTCGCGCTTCAATGAGCCAGTTAAAGCACCGTCTATTGCAGCAACCTCGATAGTAACGCCACCTGTTGAAAAACCATTACCCGACGCGCCTGATTCAGCACCGAAGGTGGATTTACCTAAGGATTTCTGTCCGCTTTTTGGACCAGGGGCAGCCGCGTGCCGACCTGACGCTGAGGATAAGCCGTAAGGTTTATTCCAGGTCGAGAATCGTTTGCCATTCGGTGGTGCTCACCGGCATGACCGACAGGCGGCAGCCTTTACGCACCAGCGGCATGTCTTGCAAGGCGGCTTGTTCCCGCAGTTCATGCAAGCTGATGGTACGGGTGAGTTTACGCACGAACTGCACATCAACCCGATACCAGCGTGGATTTTGCGGATCACTTTTGGGGTCGAAGTATTTTGCTTCCGGGTCGCAAGCAGTGTCATCGGGGTAGCCCGGCGTGGCGATGCTGGCGATGCCGACAATGCCGGGAATATCGCAATTAGAATGGTAGAAAAATACTTGATCACCGACTTGCATCTGGTCGCGCATCATATTGCGGGCTTGGTAATTGCGCACGCCATCCCAAGGTTCAATGCTTACTTTCTGTAAGTCGTCAATACCGAATACGTCGGGTTCTGATTTCATCAGCCAGTATTGCATGGGGTTATCCTTTGCCTCAGGTATTTTTTTCGGGGGTGATGCAAGCGACGGTGAAGTGTCCGTTGCCATGTGCCATTTGTTGGTTAAGCCAAGGTAGCAGGGTTCGCATTTGCCCAGCGAGTAACCAGGGTGGGTTGATAATGAATAAGCCGCTGCCAGTCATGCCCATTCCAGTGCTATCGGCTAATGGACAATATTCCAGTTGTAAAATGCCTGGAATGCCCGTTTGTTGCAAGGCTGTCGCCATTTGTTTGACCCGTTGGCGTTCTATTACCGGGTACCACAATAGGTAAGTGCCTGTGGCGAAGCGTTGGTGGGCTTTGCTCAGGGTACTGATAACATCGTTGTAGTCGGTTTTGAGTTCGTAAGAGGGGTCGATGAGGGTGACAGCCCGGCGCGTGATGGGGGGGAGTAAGCCTAGTAAGCCTTTCAAGCCATCTTGTTTGCTGACGTGAACACGTTTGTCGGAGCCTAAATTTTGGTTAAGCGCAGTGAAATCATTGGGGTGTAATTCAAACAAGCGTAATTGGTCAGTGTTGCGTAGTAAATTGGCAGCTAACCAAGGTGAACCGGGATAATAGTTGAGTTTTGTGCCGGGGTTGAGTGCCCGGATTTGTTGTCGATAGGGTGCTAGTTCATCAGGTACATCAGAAGCTTCCCACAGGGTTTGGATGCCTTGGGCAAATTCGCGGGTTTTTTGGGCTTCTGCACTGCTGAATTGGTATAAGCCGCAGCCTGCGTGGGTATCGATGTACCAGAAGGGTTTGTCTTTGTGTAAGTAATATTCCAGCGTTAACACCAATACCGAATGTTTGAGGACATCCGCGTGGTTGCCTGCGTGAAAAGCGTGTCGGTAGCTTAGCAAGTGGGTCGTTCCGTGACGGTTTAGATGCGGGATACGTAAGGTAGGGGCGAATAATGATTCGCCCCTACCATGTGATTACTGTTTTACAGGACCTGGAGTAGTCGTTGCTGCCGCCGGTGCTGGCGTTGCTGTTGGTGGCGCGGTGTCAGGTATCGCTGCCGGTGCTGGCGTTGCTGCTGGTGGCGCAGGTGTTGCCGCCGCATTGGTTGCTGGCGTTGCTGCTGCTTCCGGCATGGCGCTAGGGGCGGTCGGTGCTACTGGCGGCGCTGGAGGAATCATGAACGGGGGCAAGTTGTTGTTCATGCTAGGTTGCATTCCAAACGGCGCTACTGGACGAGGGTAACGGCGTTGGTTGTTGCTCCAACCCATACCGGGGAAGTTTGAGCTATTCCAAGAGGGGCCGTTATTCCAGTTGAAGGGCATATTAGCGCCATTCCAAGAGGGACCATTGTTCCAGAATGGCATGGTCGGACCATTATTCCACGGATTGTTGTTACCCCATGATGGACCATTATTCCAATTGAAGGGCATGTTAGAGCCATTTCCCCAGCCCATATTAGGACCGCCACCCCATGATGGAGCACTGCCCATATTGAAACCATTGCCAGGACCATTACCCCACGATTGGTTATTGCCCCAATTCATGCTGGGATTCATGTCGAAGTTGTCAAAGCCCCAGCCACCTGCATTGGCACTGCCTGCGATGCCTGCCAAGAGGATGCTTGCGATCATTTTTTTCATGGATGTGCTCCCTGTAGATTTTATCATGCTAATACGAAAACAGGTCGGATGAACCGACCTGTTTAGTATAACTGCTTTGGCTGAAATTATTTAGCAGCAGGGCCAGGGGTTGCGCCAGGAGCAGTCGGCATTGCTGGCATCGGAGCAGGAGCCATCATCGGCGCACCCATTGGAGGAGCCATCACCGGCGCACCCATTGGAGGAGCCATCATCGGTGCACCCATTGGAGGAGCCATCATCGGTGCGCCCATTGGAGGAGCCATCATCGGTGCGCCCATTGGAGGAGCCATCATTGGGTAGTTGTTATTGTTACCCATGAACGGCATACCGCCCATGAAGCCATTGTTACCGCTGTAGCTGTCTTCGTCATCGAAGCTGTCCATCATTTCTTCCATCCAGTACATCGGAGTCCATTCTGGCCAGTCACTTTCTTCATAGTAAGGACCGTAAGGTCCCATTTTCCATTCACCGTTGTTGCCACCAAAGAAATCACCAGCGCTTGCGCTAGCAGAAAAAGCCAACAGGCTCAGACCAATTAATAATTTTTTCATCTCAATATCTCCTATGCGGGTTATTTCGTGTCTATCAGGCTCAACCTGACCATGCGAACACTATATCAGTATATTCTAATATATGCTAGTGGCGAACTGAAAAAAACTCTGCTCAGAACTCACCATATCCAATGGTACATCCCAAGATTGGCGTGCTAAATGACTGACTTGTTGAAAGTTATAAGCAAAACCACAAAGATGCGGGCGTTTGATGGTGGTGCGGGTGCGTTTGAAACTAAAGGTTCGATCGTAAAATCCGCCGCCCATCCCCATGCGTGTACCCGTGTGATCGAAAGCAACCAGCGGCGTAATCACCATATCCAGCCAAGATGCCGGGCGGCTGTTACGGTAACGCGGGTAGGGTTCGGGAATGCGGAAACGATTGAGGCGGAAACGGGTGCTGGCATCCCAACGTACAAACCACAGCCGCCCATCTTTAAAGGGGGAAAGCACTGGCAGGTAAAAACGTTGGTGCGGCAAGGCTTGTTTACGCACATTGCGCGGGTCGGCTTCACCTCTTACCGGCAAATACAGTGCAATATGCCGTGCATTGCGGAACGCGCGTTGCGTAGTCAGATGATGCACCGCTTGTTGGGAGAGTTGCGTTTGCAGCGCTTGGGGGAGAGCCGCACGTTGGCGTTGAATGGTTCGGCGTAATGTGGTGTTAGTCGGGGGGAGTAAGGTTGTTGGCATCATGATCCTTCAGGCAGAACCGGAAGCTGGTTTCTTCCACCCTGAGTGTATCGCCAGCGACCAAAGTACGGGCACGGTGGTTATTCATCGTACCGGTTTCCCGCGTAATATACTGCCCTTGGGGAGAGCACTCAATGACGATTTGCCCAGTTGTTTGATTGCCTAATACCAAGCGTTCAGCGTGCAAGGGGATGATATACCCGGATTTATTGCCATCCAACACCTGTAACCAAGCGGTGTAACCTGAATCCATCAGTTTGGGGTGAATACTCAGGCGTTTGAGTTGTACCGTTAATCCTTGATCAGAACGGAACACAACATGATATTTCCCTAAGCCAATGACATCGCCATCCTCCAGTAAATGGCGGTCAACCTGTTGTTGGTTGACGTAAGTGCCATTGGTGCTTTGCAGATCTTCCAGAAAGCAATCATCCCGCACCACAGTAATCCGCGCGTGGTTATTGCTGATGGTGCGGTCGGGGAGCGCAATGTCGCACTTGCTATGCCGTCCAAACGTAATGCTGGTTTTTTTTACCGCAAGGCGTTTGAGGATTTGCTTATCAAACATGACAATCAGTTCGCTCATGAGTGGTTAGTCGCTCCTTCAACCGCTGCAATCACGTCTAAACGCTCACCCACTTTTACTTTGGAACTGCGTTTACTGTTATGTTTCATTAAGGTTTGCACCGAAGTACCGTGACGTTGGGCGATGGATTGCAGCGTCTCGCCTCGCCGCACGGTATGCACTTTGGTACTGGATTTCGGTTTGGCTTTTGCGGTTTTGCTGGATTTTTTGCCGATACGGGTGGTTGCCAATTGGTTGTAACCGCTTGCGGAGCTGCTGGCGTAAACCCGGTTACTGGCAGCAGGTAGGGCGTCAATTACAGCCATCAATTGCTTGGCGTATTGGCGCGGCAGCACAATGCGGTTGGAATATTGCGGGGTCGTAATGCCGGTGCGGAAACAGGGGTTCAAGTCCACTAAGGTGTCAGGTGCTAAACCGGCTTGTAGCGCTGCTTGACGTAAATCCACGGGTTTGTCGATATGTAACTGCGCCAGACGCGCTTGGTTGGGGGTTTCAGGCAGCGTAATCCCATAGCGTGATGCATTGCCAATCAACTCTTTGAACGCCAGTAAACGTGGGACATATTCACGGGTTTCCTTGGGCAATGACAAGTGCCAAAACGTAGTGGGCAAGCCTTTGGCACGGTTTTTGTCAATTTCGCGCTGCACCCGATTTTCACCGCAATTGTAGGCGGCGAGTGCCAATAACCAATCGCCATTGAAATCGTTATTGAGTTTTTGCAGGTACGTCAGCGCTGCCCCGGTTGCTGCGAACGGATCCATGCGGGCATCGTAAGATTTCGCCTGTTGCAAGCCGTAGCGCCGCCCGGTATCCGGGATAAATTGCCACAGACCCGCTGCCCCGGCATGAGAAAACACATCCGCGTCGAAGGCACTTTCCACAAAAGGCAGCAATGCCAGTTCATTAGGCATTCCCCGGCGTTCCACTTCGTGCACAATCATGTGCAGGAACACGCTGGCACGTTCGGAGAGCAGGTTTAATTGTTCAGGATTGCGCCCGTAGTAATTAACGAAGCGTTGCACCTGTGGGTGTTTGCTGTATTGATTGCTGAGCCGGAAGCCCCGGAATACCCGTTCCCAAGTATCGAAATCTTCATCTAAAGTCGGTTTTTGTTGCAATGGCTGTTGAGCGACGGCGGATGCTTGGGTTCCGGCAAGGTTGGCAGTGTGCAACGACGCTTTGCGTAGTGTCGGTTGCTTACTGGCGTGCTCCGGTTTACTGAGGGTGCTGGAGCAGCCAGTGCCGGTAAACAGTGCGACGATAGACGCCGCCATGAGCGTCTGTTTGTTTATTGTTATCATGTTTAAAACCCCATGGACCTTTGTTGTTCTTATGTTGCCCTTGATTCGTCGTTATAATGGCAAGCAAGATAGCAGTCGAGTAATTCAATACTCTTCATAAGTTTTTATGATTAGCCTGATTTGCTGCGAATATAATACGTATGCCACCTGTGAACAAGGAAAAATCGCTGAACGTCACGCCTACAACTTCATTATCACCTGCCGGAGTCAAACTGTGCAGGGATTGGTACGCTACGTCGGCAGGGCAGACCACCTTGGCGTGGGTGCAAAGTATTGTCAGTCGGATGAGTGCGGATATTTTCGGTTATTACGCGCTGGAAACGGGGGTATTGGCAGGTCAGCATTCATTTTTGCAAGAGTCACGGGTGACTAGCCAGTTTTCCTTGGGTGTATTGCCCGATGAACAGGTGAGTATCATTGGTGTTCCTGAGCAGTTACCGTTTGTCCTAAACAATCTGGATTTGGTTGTTGCAAGCCACGCCTTGGATTGTACCCGCAGTCCGCATCAGGTATTACGTGAAATCGAGCGGGTGTTGGTGCCGGAAGGTCATTGCATCTTGATCGGGTTTAACCCAATCAGTTTCAAGGGCTTGGCGCAACTGCGTTACTGGCATAACCCTAAAGCGCGGCATTGCCAGTTTTACTCGACGTTTCGGGTGCGTGAATGGTTGAGTGTATTGGGGTTTGAAGTGTGTGAAACCGCATCGGCAGGCTTTTGCCCGGTATTTGGTGGTGACTACCTCTTCAAGCGGGCGGGTTGGTTAGACCGGTTGGGCAGTCAATACCGCTTAATGACGGGCAATGTGTATATCATTCATGTGCAGAAAAAAGTATCCAATATGACGCCTTTATTGCCTGCGCGTAAGGTCAAGCCGGTATTGCGTCCGGGGATGGTTGTGAATCCGGGGGCTGGGCGTGTGTCCCGCAAAGAGCCGAATAATGCCAAATAACGTAGTTGAAATTTTTACCGACGGCGCTTGTCGTGGCAATCCGGGGCCGGGTGGCTGGGGAGCATTGCTGCGTTATAATGGCGTAGAGCGCGAACTGTATGGTTATCAGCCTGTTACCACGAATAATCAAATGGAATTGATGGCAGCCATCCAAGCCTTGGAAACCCTGAAACGCGCTTGTGACGTGGTATTGACGACCGATTCCCAATACGTGCGCCAAGGCATTACCGAATGGTTAGCCGGTTGGAAACGCAAAGGTTGGAAAACAGCGGCGGGTAAGCCGGTGAAAAACCAAGAACTGTGGCAACGCCTGGATACGGCGGCTGCCCAACACAAGATTGATTGGCGTTGGGTAAAAGGTCACAGCGGACACGCTGAAAACGAACGGGTAGATCAACTGGCTAATCGAGCCATCGACGAGAAGAAATTATGAGTCGCCAAATCATTCTGGATACCGAAACCACCGGTCTCGAACCGAAAGAAGGGCATCGCATTATCGAAATCGGTTGCGTGGAAATGCTCAACCGACGCTTGACGGGGAATAATTTCCACGTTTACTTGCAACCGGATCGCGAAATTGATGCAGGAGCAATTGAAGTCCACGGCATCACCAATGATTTTTTGGCAGATAAGCCGCGTTTTGAAGCGGTTATGGATGATTTTCTTGCTTATGTGCGTGGTGCTGAGCTGATTATCCACAATGCGCCGTTTGATATTGGCTTCATTAACCACGAATTGCGCTTAGTGAACCCGACGCATCAGCCGATTACCGATGATTGCAGCGTGACCGATACGTTAGTGATGGCGCGGCAACTGTTCCCCGGTCAACGCGCGAGTTTGGATGCACTGTGTAAGCGTTATGAAATCAATAATGCGCATCGCACCTTGCATGGCGCGTTGCTGGATGCGGAGATTTTGGCAGATGTCTACCTAGCGATGACTGGTGGGCAAGTCAGCTTGTTGCTGGGGGCAGAAGATAGCAATCGTGACGGGCAACAAGGTGGTGCGGTAATTCGGCGTGTGACGGCAGATGTGAGCCGCTTGCGAGTGATTCCTGCGAATGAGGATGAGTTGGCGGCACACGCTGAACGTGTAGCCGCTATCACCAAGGCGGGGGGCAAGTGTTTGTTTGCCCCACCGTCGATTTAGAAGTTGAAGGTTGCGCCGACGTAGATCATGTCGGTGTCGGTTTTGACGCTGTGCAAGTCCGCGACGTTTTTACTGGAGTCTAATTCTAGAAAACGGTCGCCTTTGCCGGTGTCAAAAGTGCGATCCCACCCTGCGCGGATGCTGATACGGTCAGTCACTTCGTGTTCGATACCCAGACCTATGGTTGGGCTAACCCCGTGATCAGTGCTTTTATAGGTTCTGCTGATGTTATCAAGGTTGGTGTAGTCCATGCGGTTTTTGTTTTCCCATGCCAATGCGCCCGCTTTGCCATAGACCGATGTTTTGCGGGTAAGGCGTTTGTTCACTTTGGCGCTGATGCCGATACCACGGGTTTTTTGGCGGGCTTTGGCGTATTCCGCCCGCCCGCCGGGGATGCCGAATTCCGGGCGGTACATATCGAGTGAATAGGTGTCGCCGAGGTTAACGTATTCCGCTTCCACGCCGAAGACAGGGTTTAAATTTGCACCCGCGTAAACCTTGTGGACTTTCGCACCACCCCGATTCTTTTTGTGCATGGTGAATTGCGAACCGGTGCATTCGTCGCAAAATTGGGCTTCATTGCCGTTATTTTTAGATGCACCAATGGCAGCCCCGGCGTAATAGGGGGAAAAACCTGCTTCTGCCATGCTTGAACCCATGAGCGCGGCAAGACCAGCATTGACGACAAGGAACTTTTTCATGGGGGTATCCTGAAGGTTATCCAACAATATATTTTATTGCTTTCATTCTAATGCTGTATGTTTGCTTAATGGGGTAGGATTTGATGAAGTGGGGTGTTTTGCAGATGATTGGTGTAGTGGGTTCAGGGCTGGTTGGTATTAAATCACTGGATTTATCGGGCGCTCAGATTCACAAGCTACTGTTAGTCTGCTATTAATGCAGCATTCCTTTCAATCAGCCGACTTTTATCTCATGCCGAAAGCCTTTATCAGTTATGCCCGCGACGGCGGCCACGGTGAAAACCTTGCTACCGAGATTCAGCAGCAGTTGCAGGCGGCTGGCTTTGCTGTGTTCCGCGATGTGATCGGTTTGAAACCCGGTGATGTGTGGTATCACAAGCTGGAGTTTGAACTCGAAACCAGCGATGTGATGGTGCTGGTGGTTTCTGAGAAGGTGCGCACGTCGAAATGGGTGCATAACGAAGTGAGTATGGCGGAGGAGATTGGTATTCCGGTGATTCCGGTGCTGGCGGAGAAAGTGCGGCATCCGTTGTGGTTGCGGCATTTACAGGTGCTGGATTTTTGCAGGGTAGTGGATTGGAGTTTGTTGTTGGGGGCGTTGGGGCATCATGTGGGAGAAATCCCCCCCAGCCCCCCTTTTGCAAAGGGGGGAGAAAGAGTTGGAGTGTCGGACAAGCCTGTTTGGGCAAGTGATGTGGGGCAGGATCAATACGGGAGTTATGCGGATTTGGTGGTGAAAGGCGTGACGCAGAAATTTCGTTGGATTGAGCCGGGGATATTCTGGATGGGTTCACCTGCTTCCGAGCCGGAACGTTCCGATCGTGAAACTCTGCATCAGGTAACACTTACTAAGGGTTATTGGCTAGCAGATACAGCCTGTACTCAAGCCTTATGGAAAACAGTAATGAGTAATAATCCCGCTCGTTTCAATGACAGCGAAAATAATCCGATAGAGTGTGTAAGCTGGAACGATACGCAGGAGTTTCTCCAGAAATTGAACGATATAGTCTCCGGTCTGAATGCTCGTCTGCCTACAGAAGCCCAGTGGGAATATGCTTGCCGTGCTGGAACTAATACCCCGTTTTCTTTTGGTGACAAAATTACATTTGAAGATGCCAATTACGATCGTAATGTATACAAAACCGTTCCAGTTAAATCGTTTCCAGCTAACCCGTGGGGTTTATACGAAATGCATGGTAATGTGTGGGAATGGTGTCAGGATTCTTGGCAGGAAGAGCTATCGGATGAGCTAGTCACCGATCCAGAAAAAGACGGAAGCGATAAGCGGTCACGACGAGTGGTACGCGGTGGAGCGTGGCTTTACGCGAGCAGGCTGTGCCGATCTGCCTTTCGTTTCAGTTACACACCAGTCGACCGTATCTTTACCCTTGGTTGCCGTTTTGCCCTAAGTTCTTGAACTCAATCCAACTAGTTGGGCAACGGATCCGCAGCCGCCGGAGGTGGTCTTCTGACGCAGGCAGCGTAGGGGGCGTTATCGGAGTAGCCGCAGCGTTTGTTGGAGTCAGACGCGCTACGGGGTGCAGGGGCAGCGCCCAGGGTGAGCGCATATAAATTTTAAACTCTTATTAATCAATGAGATATAATTAATGCGCCTATGTCTTAAAAGTAATCAATCTATTGATTTTAAAGTGATTTAAAAAGTCAAATGCGGTCGCCCTGGGGCAGCGCCCCTGCGACGCGCAGCAGCGGTGAATTTGGTGGTATACTCGGTGGCAGGAAGAGGGCTTATTGGTCGTCTCTGAGACGAGACTCTATATCTGCTTGGACAGAGCAAAGTCTGTTACCACATTAGGCATTAGTTCCCGCTTCGTTGTACCATTCCCACATCAAGGCAAACTCAGCAAGAGGCAATAATTATGTATGCGGTTGAATTTGAAGCCAGTATCAACGACGGAATGTTCAAAATTCCCGAAACATTCCTCAAGCTACAGTCTGTAGCAAAAGCCAAAATCATAATTATGGTGGAAGACGAAGTGGCGATGCCCCAAACTGTGAAGAAGATCGGATTTATCGAACGGCTCGCCAACAATCCTGTGCATGTAGACAAGTCGCTACAATTCCTATCCCGTGAGGAAGCGAATGAGCGCTAAGGTATTCATTGATTCCAATGTGTTTTTGTACACATTCTCTGATAAGGAGCCACTTAAGCACACCATCGCAAAGGCATTGGTATTGGGCGGTCGGCATACGATTTCTGTGCAAGTTATTAATGAAGTCAGCAATAATTTGTTGAAGAAACTGGGGCAGAGTAATGCTGATGTCCAAGATTTTATCGACGATTGCTACAGCCGTTATTTGATTGAAAATCTCTCTCAAGCCGTTTTTAGTAAGAGTGTATTGCTCAGGGAACGCTACAAGTTCTCTTATTACGATTCCATTATTGTGTCATCTGCGCTGCTAAGTGGCTGTCAGGTGCTTTACAGCGAAGACATGCAGCACAGTCTGCTTGTTGAAAATCAACTTACCATTATTGATCCATTTGTCCAATGCTAGTCTTCTCCGATCTCACCCTACGGCGCGGCGCCAAAGCCCTGCTCGAATCCGCTTCCTTCAGCATCCACCCCGGCCAGAAAGTCGGTGTGACAGGTGCGAACGGTGTCGGCAAATCCACCCTGTTTGCGCTGATTCGCGGGGAATTGCACCAAGACACGGGCAATTTTTCGATACCGCCTTCTTGGGTCATCGCGCACGTCCAGCAGGAAACACCTGCCACCGACCAATCCGCGCTGCATTACGCACTCGAAGGTGACACCGAATACGTCAGCCTGCGCCAGCAACTTGAACACGCCGACGGCGCACACCTCGGCGAACTGCACGCCCGCCTCGACGCTATCGACGGCTACACCGCTGAAAGTCGCGCTGCCACCTTGCTGCACGGACTCGGTTTCAAACCCGACCAAATTCACAACCCCGTCAGCAGTTTTTCCGGCGGCTGGCGGATGCGCCTCAACCTTGCGCAAGCCCTGATGTGCCGTTCCGACTTGCTACTGCTCGACGAACCCACCAACCACCTTGACCTCGATGCCGTCATTTGGGTGCAGGATTGGCTGAAAAATTACCGTGGCACGCTGCTGTTGATTTCGCATGACCGCGAATTTCTCGACGCGATTTGCACCCATATTGCTCATATCGAACACGCCCGTTTGACGCTCTACACCGGCAACTATTCGACCTTTGAAATCACCCGTGCGGAAAAACTCGCCCAACAGCAAGCTGCTTACGAAAAGCAAAAGCGCGAACGCGAACACATGCAGAAGTATGTTGACCGCTTCCGCGCCCAAGCCACCAAAGCCCGCCAAGCGCAAAGCCGCCTCAAAGCCTTGGAACGGATGCAAGTCATCTCCGCCGCGCACGTCGATTCACCATTCCACTTCAGCTTCCGCGACCCCGAAAAGCTGCCGGATCGCTTGCTGCATGTGCGCGAAGCACGGCTGGGCTACACCGATAAAACCATCATCGACAAGGTGGAGTTGCAAATTTTCCCCAGTGACCGCATTGGTCTGATCGGCCCCAACGGTGCGGGTAAATCCACCCTGATCAAATTCCTTGCCGGACAACTGCCCGCGCAAGCCGGTGAAAGCTGGCAAGCACCCGACCTGAAAATCGGCTATTTCGCCCAGCACCAGCTCGAACAGCTCAAGGTGGAACAATCCCCGCTGCAACATTTGCGCGGCATGGATAAACAAGCCCGCGAACAAGACTTGCGCAATTTCCTTGGCGGATTTGCGTTTCAAGGCACACGAGTGGAAGAGGCGATTGCGCCGTTTTCTGGTGGTGAAAAAGCGCGTCTCGCGCTGGCTTTGCTGATCTACCAACGCCCGAATTTGCTATTGCTGGATGAACCGACCAACCACCTTGACCTCGACATGCGCCTTGCGCTCAGCATGGCGTTGCAGGAATTTAAGGGTGCAATGGTCATCGTCTCGCATGATCGCCACATGCTCAAAACCGTCACCGACAAGCTATTGTTGGTCGATAGCGGCAAAGCGACAGAGTTTGACGGCGATCTCGACGACTACGCGGCGTGGTTGCAAAACCGTTTCCGTGTCGAAGAAGCTGCCAGCAAAGCACCGGATGCACCCGCTGCCGCGCACACCTCCGCTGGGCGTAAAGACCAGCGCCGCGAATCGGCTGAAAAACGCAAACAGTTACAGCCGTTAAAGAAAAAAGTCGACAAACTGGAGCAGGAAATGGACAAGCTCCATCAGCAACAAGCCGCGCTGGAAGCACAGCTTGCTGACCCTGACATTTACAGCGATGCCAATCGCCACAAGCTCAAGCAACTGGTGCTCGACAAAAGCAACCTCGATACCAAGCTCGAAGAAGTGGAAATGGCATGGATGGAAGCCAGTGAAGAGTACGACACCGCGATGGCAGGGTACGCGTAGGGGCGCACCTGCGTGTGCGCCCTCTTCATTGACGAAGAGGGCAGACACGTAGGTCTGCCCCTACACGGTTTGCCATAGGTTGAATTGTTGTTCGCTCAACCCCAACCGTTCGCACAACGCCTGTAACTGCACCAAATTTTTAGCCTTGCGCCGTAAATCCAGTGGCACATCCGGTACATCGCAATAAATCTCAGTTAATTGCCGTGCCAGCCGCACGGTGTCTTGATGTTCGTCGACCAACGCTTGCAAGCGTTTTGCCCCCCGCGTTTTCATTAGCCCGATTTCGGGGATGCGTGACAGCAACACTTCCACGCTGCTGAATTTCTGCAACAGTTTTGCAGCGGTCGACATACCTATGCCCGGAATGCCGGGGATGTTATCGGCTACATCGCCCGCCAGTGCTAGTTGATCGGGGATTTGCGCTGGCCAAACGCCGAATTCCTTTTTCACGCCACCGGGGGGTAATGGGGCGCGTTTGCCGTAATCCCACCAAATATCGCCTTCAGCTACCAGTTGTGCCAAGTCTTTGTCGCCGCTGATAATCATGCAGGCATTGCCTTGGATGCGTTGCTGTTTCGCCCAGGTTCCGATGACATCATCCGCTTCAAAATAGGGGCTGGCGGCTTGCACAATGCCGAGCGCATCCAAAAAATCACGGCACAGTTGGAATTGCATTTTGAGATCGGCAGGGGCAGGGGTGCGATTAGCTTTATACGCGGGGTAAATGGCTTTGCGGGTGGAGGTTTGCAGGCTAATATCAAAGGCAAATGCAATGCGCTGCGGTTGTTCGGTTTGCAGCAAATTGTAAATAAAGCGCAGGAAACCCAGTACCGCATTCACGGGGTTGCCTGTGCGATCTAACACAATGGGTTGGCGTACAAACCAGGGGCGGAATACATAAATGCTGGCATCAATCAGCCAGACGGGATTTTCAGGCATGGTATTTTTCAGGTGATGGCTAAGGTTCTGGACTATAAACAGGGAAGCATAAAAATGCACGGCTAGGCTTTTTATGGAAGAATGTTGATGAGGCGATTCAATAAAGGAGTGAATATGCAAGGTTTGGCTAAGCGATGGCTTCTAGGCACAACGGTGGTGCTGTTGAGTGTGACGGCGTGCGATGACCAAGCGGATAAAGGGGGACATCCCGCCAAGGCGTTACCACCCGCTGTCAAACCTGTCGAAATGCTTTCCATTGATGGAATTGGACCAATCAATGGCAACACAGTATTCAACCTGCATAACATCACGATGGCTTTTCAGGGGTTCAATGTTGCACAACGCACGAATTACACCGAGGGACAGGAATACCCCGTTATTACCGTCAGTCAGGACTTGAAACCGCTATTGACGATTAACCCCGATGCTAAACAGGAAAAAATCTTTTCGGTGATGGTGCATGACAATTTGATCGGCAATACCTTGGGGCATCCGCTGGGAAGTCGGTTCAACGAGGTGTACGCCTACGGTGCAACCGAGGAATGCCGCGCCGGGGCAGAGGAATTATCTGGCAAAGTGTTATGTTACGCGCCAAAAACCGGCAATGTGTTGTATTTGTTTGGTGGCACGTGGAATGGACCGGATGGTTCTGTGCCACCCAAAGACGTGTTGGCGAATTGGCAGATGGAGGGCATGATCTGGAAACCACCGGGGCAGTGATAGTGATGTTGGTTCAGGGCGGTTCGTGAACCGCCCCTACGGGTTTTATACCGGCTTGAAATTATCAATCTTGCTTGCGCCTTCCCCAAAGAAGAACTTGTTCATTTCTTCTTCCAGAAATTTGCGGTCTTTGGGGTTGATGGGGCTAAGGCGGTATTCATTGATAAACATGGTTTGCTGTTTCAACCATTTTGCCCAGGCTTCCTTAGAAACGTTTTCGTAAATCTTCACGCCCAATGCACCGGGGTAAGTGGGGCGGTCTAAGCCTTCAGCTTCGCGGCCTAAATGAATGCAGTTCACCATGCGTGTCATGTGTTTTCCTCAGTGATTCAGTCAAGGGTCTGGAAAAATTGGCGGACAGCGGCTGACAGCCCGCCCGTGTATTCGGTGTTTGCTTTATACCAGAGCCAGCCGTTACCTTCCATTATCCGTGCGGGTTGCGCGTCTAAATCGACCTGTAGGGGCTGTAAATGCAGGCGATAATGCGAAAACGTGTGGGTTAACACGGGTAAACGGGTCGCAATGGCTTGTGTTGGGGCGAAATGCTGTGCCAGCCAGTCATGCAGCGCAGTTTCATCAGCAAATTCGGGGAAACTCCACAGCCCGCCCCAAACGCCGGTCGGCGGGCGTTGTTGCAGCAGTAGTTCGCCTGATGTATTGCGCAATAACAACGCCAGCGCGGTTTTTTCGGGTAAGTCTTTTGAGGGGCGTTTGCCGGGGTAGGCGTGTGGTGTGCCTTGTTTGAAAGCTTGGCAATCGTCTTGCAAGGGGCAAAGCAGGCACAGTGGTTTGCTGCGGGTACAGAGGGTTGCGCCCATGTCCATCATCGCTTGGGTGTAAGCGGCGTTGCGTTCAGCGGGTAGGTGTTGTTCAGCGTATGCCCAGAGTTGTTTTTGCACACGCGGCTCCCCTGCCCAGCCTGCTACGGCGTGGTAACGTGCCAATACGCGCTTGACGTTGCCATCCAAAATGGCTTCACGTTGCCCATGACTGAGGGAGAGAATGGCTGCTGCGGTGGAGCGCCCAATGCCCGGTAAGGTTTCCATGTTGGGCATATCGGTGGGGAACTCGCCTGCGTAGGCATCGCGGACTTGTTGTGCGGTTTTGTGCAAATTGCGGGCGCGGCTGTAATAGCCTAAGCCTTCCCACAGTTGCAGCACATCGTCTGGCGGCGCAGCGGCGAGGGATTGCACGTCGGGGAAGCGTTGCATAAAACGTTCGTAATAGGGAATGACGGTGGTGACTTGGGTTTGTTGCAGCATAATTTCCGACACCCAAACGCGGTAAGGGGTGGGATTGTGCTGCCAAGGCAAGTCTTTGCGCCCGTTTTGATCGAACCATGCCAGTACTTTGTCAGCAAATGTCGTCATCATGATTGTTGTCTCGACCAAAACGCACTACAATAGCGACCTGCTGACACTATCTCAATAAGCGGGTGTAGTTCAATGGTAGAACGGCAGCTTCCCAAGCTGCATACGTGGGTTCGATTCCCATCACCCGCTCCAATCGTCAAATCTTAACGCAATCTCAATTGCCGTCCTGCATTCAGGCTATTAGGCGAGTCTAACTGATTAAGGGAAACAAGACGCTCAATGCTAACACCTGTTTTGCGGGAAATAGCATAAAGCGTATCACCAACTCTTACCACATACCGATCGACTAGCGTGCTCGAAGTGTCAGTATTGGCTATTGGAGTTATCTCCTTAGGCAAGGTCACGGGTTGAGCAGAAATGATTTCAGGCTGTTTTAGCGGTTGTGCTAAGTCAGGTAGCCTCAATGATTGACCTGCTTTCAAGTTATTAATGGATGACAGTTGGTTGAGAACGATTAGGTTTTCAATAGGAACGCCAGATTTACGCATAATCGCATACAGGGTATCCCCTTTTTGTACGATGTAAAAATTGTCGGCAGTGTTTGGCATGTTGACAGAAGGCGCAGGTGGTAGCGCATTAAGAGACATCGACTCTATTGAATTAGCCCCTCCCTGCATGGGAATGCAGTTATAAGTACCCTCAGCAGCTAGCGTTAACCCGCTAGCCATCCCACAGATTAATAAGAACGACTGCCCTAGTCGTACCCGCCCACGGAAAAAAGTATCGCTGACCATTAGTTAAATTCCATTGTTATTAGATGTTTATATATTGCTGCCATATTGAAGCCACTGACAGCAACCCCATCCGATCGTTAATTGCACTATCTATGTGACAAATATATCAGCATCTATCAGAAATGCCCACCTTTAGTTCAATGACGGGAGGAGCCGTTCGTCAGTAATTTTCGGCTTTTTTTCTACCGCTTATCCTCTATTAGTAACCGTTAGTTGCGGTCATTCCCCTTGTTTTTGCGTCTGTCTAGGGGGCGCGTTTCTATTAAATTGGTTTATGTGAACATGGCTGCATCAAATAACAAATATGCAGACGGAGCGAAAAACCATGAAAAACATCAAAACAATCATTAGCTTAAAATGTTTCATTGGCTGCATTCTGTTTTCTTCTCAACTGTTTGGTAACGTTGCTGCGGCTGATTACCTCGTTTATCAAGTGAACAACGTCCAGCACTACGACATCTACGAGAAACCGTCTGCCATTCATCAGCAAGCGGTTGATAATTTCAGGGAGGTTGCTTATCAGGAGGCAGCGTATCAACCCCATTATCAGCCAGCACCGCAACAAACCAATCGTCTGCAAGATACCGGTAAGGCTTCCTATTATGGAACCCAATATCATGGTCGCCCAACGGCTAGCGGTGAAACTTACGATATGTATGCCATGACTGCCGCCCACCCCAATCTACCTTTTGGTACAGCTATTCGCGTGACCAATCTGGAAAACGGGCAAGCCGTGATTGTTCGCGTTAACGACCGTGGTCCTTTCAAACCGGGTCGTATTGTGGATGTCTCCCAAGCCGCAGCAGAACGGCTGGGGTTGATCTTGAATGGTACGGCTAACGTACAAGTAGAGGTTGTTGGTTAATAGCCTTTCACGCTTCCATGTAATCGCCCATTTTCGGCGCAAACGGATCCATTACCACAATCCTGCCATCCGCAATACTGCGCATCAGGTTGTCGCCATGCAGATCCCAGTTGAGGTATTTCTGGTGTTCGCGGTAATACAGGCACAGCTTGCGCATGTCCTCCGCCAAAGCAGTACCGTAGCGCTCGGCAACGTAATTCCATACCTTGAGGCGGTCTTCCTGTTCCATCCAGTCGATTTCGTGGACGTGTTCGGTGAAAAAAGCGGAATCGGCTTCGTTCAAATGTTCCAGCCGTTCCATCACGTAAATGATGCGGTAGTCCGGCTCTTCAAAGCTGAACAGGTGGATGCAGGCGGGGTCAAGTGGCTTGCCATCGTCATCCAGTACCCCGACACGGCGCACGAATGGGACGTTTTGCAGCTCGGATTGCTGAATGGCATCCATGAAATATTCCAGCCCCAGCGACTGTTTTTCGAGAACGACGTAATTGCGCCATGATTCGCTGTCGGTATCAGCAGTGAAGTTGCGCTTGCACTCGGCACATTTGACGCTGAGTTTTTTGCCTGCATCAAAGCACTTCATTTCGTAGACTTTGGTGAGGAAGGTGTTTTCACACTGGGGGCAGTCCATGCGTTTGAATTTGCCGTTAAGAAAACAGTCCAGTATTTCTTTGCTAGAGTCGAGTTGTGGTTCCATTGCTAGTACTCATCTTAGTATTCAATGCCATTTCTGAGGAGTAGCGGCGAGCCGAACTGAATGATTGCTGGGAAATAATCATCAATCCAGAGTCCGACGCTAATGCCCTGATGAAGCATGAAAGCCCGTTTCTTTCTACCATCAGTGGTGTAAATCCGTATCCCGTCACCCTGAAGTCTATCGCGAATTTCCAGCAAATTATCATCCATAGCATCGCGCAAGGTACACACGATTGGTTCCCAGTTACTTTCGCGGTAAACCTGTATCAGCGACAAGTAAAAGTCGGGGTCGGCAGTAATGGTATTGTCGAAGTCGATCGCGACAATCCGTGATGTGGCGGAATCCGCCAGCACATATTGGTCAACCCTAAACTCATCAAAGGTGGAGGTGAGTTCGTGCTCACCGTGTTCTTTGATAGCGGTCTCCAGTATCGCGAATGCGGGACAGGGCAAACGGTTATAGTAGTAGAAAACAAGATCTGACATGCAGTTTATCTCTAGCGGAATGAACGTTGCTGTTTTTGTGCTTTCAGCGTAGTGCTAGTTGGTAGGGTGTGCAATGATTTAAGGCAAGAATAAAGGCTCCGTAGAGCCTCTATCCGCTAAAATATGATTAAAAATGTGGCTGTTGGACTTCCGCATACGCCACCGAACCGAATTTTGCCAAAGCAATACGCAAGGCGGAAGGTGATGGGGTTAGTAGCTTTTCAGGGAATTCCGCAAACCAAGCGCCGCTCTCAGTGTTCGGCCAAGTACCACCCCCCTCATTGGGATTCACCACAATCAAGTGTTCTTCACCTGCTTGTACCAATGACATTTCGATGCCACGAATATTGGTGTCGGGGAAAATTTCCAGCCGTACCAAGCCGGGCTGAGAAGCGTCTTTGCGTGCCAATGCCACTTTCATGCGGGCATTTTGTAACGTACATTGGTTGGTTGCCAACCAGCATTCACCCTGAAGTTGTAATGCTTCCATCGAAATGGGGGCAGCTTGTTTCGGCTGGTTTTTGGTGATCCACAGATCGGTCAACCCATAACCACCAATCGCTATAAATGGGGCAATAATGATGGCTATGCGTAAATGCGCGGGCAAACCTAGAAACCATTTCAAAAACATACAACACTCCAGCAACAATAAGTGCGCGTAGCATACCTGATTTCCGCAAGTCTTACAGCGCGGTGTGTTGTAAGCAATCAGGCGGAATGATGATGGGTTTCTTCGTGCACCCTATTCGTTTAGAATGCCGACTCTCGCCAAGTACTTGGCTCGCACACCTTTGGAGACCAGACCCGTGTAAGTTTGCCCCCTCATAGGGAAACCACATCGAATGCACAAAAGCACACCTTGCGCTGTGTTTTTCCGTGCTGTCTGGCTTATTTAAAACGGAATCTAGCACCATGAAATCTCTCCATCAGGATTGGTTCGGCAATGTCAGAAATGACCTGCTTGCCGGACTCGTCGTTGCTTTGGCACTCATTCCCGAAGCCATCGCTTTTTCGATTATCGCGGGCGTTGACCCGAAAGTGGGGCTGTATGCCTCGTTCTGTATCGCCCTGGTGATTGCCTTTGCGGGTGGTCGTCCGGGGATGATTTCTGCCGCCACGGGTGCGATGGCGTTGGTCATGGTGATGTTGGTGAAAGAGCATGGCTTGCAATATTTACTCGCCGCCACCTTGCTGACCGGGGTATTGCAAATCATTGCAGGCTTGATCCGGCTGGATTTGCTGATGCGTTTTGTGTCACGCGCCGTGATTGTCGGTTTTGTGAATGCGCTGGCGATTTTGATTTTTATGGCGCAATTGCCGGAACTGATCGGCATGGGCTGGACGGTGTACGTCATGACGGCTGCGGGTCTGGGCATTATCTATTTGTTCCCGTATGTGACCAAAGCCGTGCCGTCGCCGTTGGTGTCTATCATTGTGCTGACGGTTGTGGCAATCACCTTAGGGTTAGATATTCGCACCGTGGGTGATATGGGGGAATTGCCGGATAGTTTGCCAGTATTTCTGTTGCCGGATGTCCCGCTAAACTTTGAAACACTGGCGATTATTTTTCCAGTATCGCTAACTTTGGCGGTCGTGGGCTTGTTGGAGTCATTGATGACCGCCACCATTGTGGATGATTTGACCGATTCCAGCAGTAACAAAAAGCGTGAATGTGTGGGGCAAGGGGTGGCGAATATTGCGTCCGGTTTCCTGGGTGGCATGGCGGGTTGCGCGATGATTGGGCAGTCGGTGATCAATGTGAAATCCGGCGGGCGTGGGCGGTTATCGACGTTGGCGGCGGGTGTGTTTTTGCTGCTGATGATTGTGTTTATTGGTGATTGGGTGGCACAAATCCCAATGGCAGCGTTAGTGGCGGTGATGATCATGGTGTCGATTGGCACGTTTAACTGGGATTCGATCCGCAAATTGCGCGAACACCCGAAAAGTTTTAATGCCACCATGATTGCCACGGTAGCGGTGGTAGTGGCGACGCATGACTTGGCGCAGGGCGTATTGGTTGGGGTGTTGCTGTCCGGTTTCTTTTTCGCCAATAAAATCGGGCGTTATATGTATGTTACTTCGCGTTCCGAAGATGAAGGGCGGATGCGTGAATACGCGGTGGTCGGGCAGGTGTTTTTTGCTTCCGCTGATGCCTTTATTGCGGCATTCGATTTCAAGGATGTGGTGGATAAGGTACGAATTGATGTCAGTCGCGCCCATTTCTGGGATTTGACGGCGGTGGGTGCGCTCGACAAAGTGGTGGTGAAATTCCGCCGCGAAGGTACGGACGTGGAAGTGGTCGGTTTGAATGAAGCGAGTGCGACTATCATTGACCGCTTCGGTACACACGACAAGGCAGGCGGCGACGACCTGCTGGCTGGACACTAAGGAGAATCGTGATGAAACCTGAAAACAAAATTCTCGCCTGTGTGGATCAGTCGCACTATGCCGATCATGTAGCGGATTACGCCGCGTGGGTTGCTAGCCGGATGCAATTGCCGCTGGAATTCCTGCACATTCTTGATCGCCATCCAGAACGGTCGCGCCACAACCAAGACCACAGCGGCGCGATTGGTTTTAATGCACAACAAGTGTTGCTGGAAGAGCTTTCCAAAGAAGACGAAGACTTTACCCGTCAGGCGCGGGAGCAAGGGCGCTTATTCCTGAACCGTTTGTGTGAACGGGCAATGGTGGCGGGGGTGGATGCCCCCGACGTGCGCCAACGTCACGGTGAATTGACCGATACGCTGATTGAACAGGAAGAGGGGGTACGGATGTTCATCCTCGGTCGGCGTGGGCAGGCGGCAGAAACCACTCACCGCGATTTAGGACGCAATGTCGAACGTGTTGTCCGCTCTTTGCATCGCCCGATCCTGACGATTACCGACGATTTCAAAGTCCCCGAACGGGTGATGATCGCGTTTGATGGCAGTATCATTGCCCGTAAAGGCGTGGAACTGATTGCGGCTTGCCCCTTGTTTGTGGGCTTGCCGATTCACGTCATTACCTCAGGTGAACTGGGAAAAGGTTTACGCAAGCCATTGGAATGGGCAAAAAACAGCGATTCAGAGCCTAGCCCTTTGATTCACGGATCAATGAGTTAAAGGCAT
>CAYNNA010000027.1:0-26271 GCA_964398375.1 uncultured Thiothrix sp. | reverse complement strand
AATGAACCACAGGGCTGGGTGCGAGATTTTTAGGATGCTCTGAATCGCTGTCAGAATGTCATGATTCTTTGTCGCACTGCGGACTTAAGGCATAATGGCGGTCTGCTTCTTGCATGTATTTGTGCATTAACTATCCGGGGAAACCACGTACCATGAATGTCACCACAGACAAGCCATTTGACGTTGCCAAGTTGCAAGACAATATCCGCCAGTTCGGTGAGCTGCTCGGCGAAGTCATCAAGGAACAAGAAGGCGAGGCGGTTTATGCCACCGTCGAAAAACTGCGCCGGGGTTACATCCGTCTGCGCAAAAGCAACAACGACACCACTCGCCATGAATTGATGCAACTGATCGACGCGCTGGATGTGGATATGCTCGAACAAGTGATCCGCGCCTTCAACACCTTCTACATCCTCAGCAATATTGTCGAGGAAGACTTCCAACACCGTGAACGCCGCCGCGAAATCCAAAAAAGCGACAGCCCATTATGGAAAGGCTCGGTACGCCGCACCGTGCTGGATTTAGCAGAAGCAGGCATGACGGCGGAACAGATGCAGTTCCTGCTGGATCACATGCGTTATACTCCCGTATTCACCGCGCACCCCACGGAAGCCCGCCGCCGCACCATGATGGAAATCCAACGGCGTATCTTCTTGGTGATCGACCAGCTCGACAATAACCCCGAAGCCAGCGAACGCGAATCCCTCGTGCGGCATCTGAAAGCCCAAATTCAGCTCATGTGGCGCACCAACGAAGTGCGCACCCGCAAGCCCACCGTGGAAGACGAAATCCGCTACGGCTTGTACTACTTCCGCGAATCGCTGTTTGATGCCATTCCTACCGTGTACCGCTATTACGAACGCGCTACCCGCATTGCCTATGGCTGGGGTGCTGTCACTGTGCCGAGCTTTTTGCGTTTCGGCTCATGGATTGGCGGCGACCGCGACGGCAACCCATTTGTAACACCGGCATTGACCCGCAAAGCCATCCGTATGCAAATGCAACTCGCGCTAGAAGAATACACCCGCCGGGTGCGCGAATTGCGTTCTATCCTCTCGCACTCGCTGGAATTCATTACCCCAACCCCGGCATTCACTGCGTACTTGCAGCAAGAAGATCAACGCATTGGCATTGGTGAAGTCGTGTTCCACTACGCCCATGAAAGTTTCCAGCAAGAACCCTACCGCCGCCTGCTGAGTATCATGCACCACAAACTGCAAGAAACCCTCAAGGCTGTGAATGCGCGACTGGAACACGGGCACGCCAATCTATCAGCAGATGCTTACACCGATGTTTCCGAATTCATCCACGAGTTGTATTTGATTCGCGATTCGCTGCGCAGCCACGGCGACTTAGTAATTGCAGGGCGCGAACTCAAAGATTTGATTCGTTTAGCCGAAACCTGTGGCTTTGGTTTATACAAACTCGACATTCGTCAGGAATCCACCATTCACAGCGAAACCGTCGCGGAAATCCTCAAACTTTCCGGCTTGTGCCATAACTACTTGGAACTGCCCGAAACCGAGCGCATGGCGATCCTCGCCGAACTCATCCTGCGCCCGCGTTTGCCGATGCCACACCGCCCCAAACTCAGCGAACGCACCGCCGAAACGCTGGAAATTTTCGACAGCATGTTGGAAATGCGTAACGAAGCGGGAGCGGGCATTTTCGGCACTTACGTCATTTCCATGACCCACCACGCCAGCCATATTATGGAAGTCATGCTGCTGGCACACATGGCAGGTTTGGTGGGCTATGACGAAAACCGCCAACTGTTCTGCCACATCCAGATTTCCCCGCTGTTTGAAACCATCGACGACCTCAAACGCATTACCGAAGTGTTAAGCCACTTGCTGGAAAACGAAGCTTACCGCGCTTGCCTGTCTGCATCTGGGAATATGCAAGAGGTCATGCTGGGTTATTCCGACTCGTGCAAAGACGGCGGCATCCTCGCCTCCAACTGGAACTTGTACAACGCGCAAAAAGAAGTCATCGCCCTCACCGATAGCTATGGGGTGAAGTGCCGCTTGTTCCACGGGCGCGGCGGCACGGTCGGGCGTGGCGGCGGCCCTACCCACGAAGCGATTATTGCGCAACCACCCGATACGGTTCATGGGCAAATCAAATTCACCGAACAAGGTGAAGTGCTTGCCGCCAAGTACAGTAACGTGGAAACGGCTGTGTACGAACTCGGCGTGGGCAGCACGGGTTTGCTCAAAGCCAGCGTCGGCTTGCTGAAAAAACGCGGTGCTTACCCCGAAGAGTTCCACCATGCCATGAGTGGCATCGCTGCCAGTGGCGAACAAAAATACCGCCAGTTGACCGACTGGACACCGGGGCTGATGGACTATTTCTACGAAGCCACGCCAGTGCAGGAAATCGCTTTACTGAACATCGGCTCACGCCCCTCACACCGCAAGAAAACCGTGCGTGACAAAGGCTCGATTCGTGCGATTCCGTGGGTCTTTGGCTGGGCGCAATCGCGCCATACCCTGCCCGCTTGGTATGGTATTGGCACAGCGTTAAGCACCTTCCGTGCTGCCCACCCTGACAACGGCAAGTTGCTGGAACGCATGTACGATCAGTGGCCTGCGTTCCGTTCCTTGCTGAGTAACACCCAAATGGCGATTTACAAAGGGGAAATGGATACCGCACACGAATACGCTGAACTGGCTAAAGACCAAGCCAACGCCCAGATGATTTTCGCTGACATCCGTGCCGAATACGAACTGACAGTGGCAGAAATCTTGGCAGTAGCGCGACTGAGCACGCTTATGGAAGAAACGCCGTTACTGCAATATTCGCTGCAACGCCGCGACCCTTACCTTGACCCGCTGAACCATATCCAGATCACGCTGATCCGGCGGCATCGGCAGTACGCGGAAGAAACGGGGAATACCGATTCGCCTTGGCTACCGACGCTGTTGCGGACGATTAACGCGATTGCGGCGGGGATGCGGAATACGGGGTAAGTGGCAAATTCGCCAGTTTTTGCAAAAAGAAACGCTCACTCCACAGTTGTAATGCAGGGCGCTCCCATAACGGTACAAAACGCTCCACATCACTGACCGCCTTTTTCCAATCAATGGTACTGATTTTGGCGGTCAGTGTTGCTTGCAACCAAGCGGCATCTACCGCAATTCCCTGCCCTGCCCACGCACCGGATTGCTGTAAAGCTGCCTGCAAATGCAGCAGATTGGGCGCAACACCTTGCTTGACGTACCAAGCGAAATCATACCAATCACGCCCTTTCAAATAGGGGCGACACAACAGCGCGTGAATTTTCAAGGCAAAGTTACTCGCCAAATCCTGATGGCAAACCTCGAAATCCAGCGGGAAATCCAAATAACTGTACGCAACCCCTGAGCCAGCGGGCGGGTTCACATCCACCTCCAGCTTGATTTTCAGGTGACGCGCCGGATTGCCAAGCCCGGTATAAAACGACAGGTTGAGTTGACCGGCAATCGAATCATCCTTGAGCAAAGCTTTACGGACAGCCTGATCCATACGGCTTTTATCCAATACTTCCGGGCGCAAACCAAAAAGCTCAAAGACCGTCAATAGCGTTTGCAAATACTTTTCCCATGCGAATGCTGGGTCAGATTGCTTCAGCAGAAAATCCAAGTCCTCGGAAAAGCGTGGCAATTGATGCAAAATGCGTAGACTTGTTCCACCCTGAAATGCTGCTACCTCAAAAAAACCGGCTTGCCACAACGCATAAAGGGCAATCTCTTGCATGATTTCTTTTAATGCTTGCTCTTCTTGCAGCGGGTCTTTCGCCTGATAACGGTCAAGACGTTGTTGTAACAATTCCAGCATTAGACAGCCTCCCCGGTGAGTTGCAACGCGACACCCAACTGCGTCAGCCAGTGCTGCACGGCTTTATGCTTGTAAACGTAGCGCAAGTTAGTGATGTCCGCCGCAGTAATGCGGGCAAGGGATTCCGATTCAATCCGCAGGCTATCTTGCAAAAATGCCAAGCCTTGCCAAGGTTGCTTGTGAAAACACACCCAGTCCAACAAAGCGCGTAACGGATTTGCCAGTAATGCCGCTTGCCCTTCCAGTTCAACCCTCGCCACTTGCACCAGAAAATAACCCTTGTGTAATGCCAGTGGATGATAGACAAACAACCCGAAGCCATCCGGTTGGTACTGCAAGGTTTTACGCCCCGGTGTCACACTCGCAACGGTATGAACGGCTTCGGGAATCCAGCCATGCCATGCTAGAGCAGTTTCAAACGATACGTAACTGGTGGGGTGTAATCGCTGGGCAATCACAAAAGGATGTAAGCGGGTTTGCCGGAAACGTTGCGGCAATACATACAAACCCCGCATCAAACGTTGCAACTCACCCGCTTGCAGCGCACGGTTAGTCAAACCATAACGGCGAGCGGATGTGCCCCCCATCAGGTGCGCTAACTGGGTTTCATCCAGAATGCGTTCACGGTAGGGGTGGAATAACAGTTTTTCGGTTAATGCTTGCACTAAAAATTCCAGAAACTTTCATTTTTTGGAAGTATAGATAACAATCTTGTTTTTGACAAACCATGACGACGAACTCCCCACAAAAGCAGGACACGACAAGGCGTGAATGCACAATAAAAATCCTTGACCATCTCGCTATCGTTTATCAAAATGATGCTTTGATGCCTTTAAGGTAAACATCACGATGCGAACTACACTTACCCTCAATGATACGCTTGCCGACAGCCTGAAAAAGCTGGCGCATGAGTCCGGTAAACCCTTCAAACAAGTGGTCAATGAAGTGTTGTTGGCTGGATTAACGTACCAACAGCAGGCATCCGCTCGTCCTTACCGCTTACATTCAGTAGCGTTAGGTGTACCGTATGCGGGATTTAATCTCGACCGCGCCTTGCAACTAGCCGATGAGTTGGAAGATGCGGCAATCATGGCAAAACTGGAGTTACGCAAATGATTCTGGTGGATGCAAACTTACTGATTTACGCGATCAATCAAGATGCGCCGTTACACCGACAAGCAAAAACATGGTGGGAACGGGTGTTGTCCAGTACGCAAATTGTCGGTATCCCGTGGGTTGCGGCACTCGCATTTGTGCGTATCGTCACCAATCCGCGTATTTTCCCCGCACCATTGAGCGTCGAACAAGCATTGGCGTATATAGATGACTGGCTCGCGCAACCCGTTGTGAAACTGGTGTCGCCGGGTGATAAGCATTGGGCGATTCTGCGAAATTTGCTCTTACAAACAGGTACAGCCGCTAACTTAACCACTGATGCACATATTGCGGCACTGGCATTGGAGCAGGGTTACAACATTTACTCTTGCGATAACGATTTCAAACGTTTCACGGGAGTGAAGCACATCAACCCATTGATTGAACATTCATCGAATCGGATACATGAAGAAGTGGGTTGTTACAACGTGAAGTAGAGAACCTGAAGGCAACGCGACACCCCTCCTTTGCAAAAGGAGGGGCTGGGGGAGGATTTTCTTCGATCTTACGGGCTAAAAGACGACCCACAACCACAGGTCGTGGTCGCATTCGGATTACGAATCACAAACTGCGCTCCCTCCAGACCTTCGGTGTAGTCGATTTCAGCACCGACCATGTACTGGAAGCTCATGGGGTCAATCAACAACGTTACTCCACCATTTTCGACTGCGGTATCGTCTTCGTTCATGTTTTCATCAAAGGTGAAGCCGTACTGGAAACCAGAACAACCGCCGCCTTGCACAAATACGCGCAGCTTCAGCGCTGCATTGCCTTCATCTTCAATCAAGGCTTTGACTTTAATAGCAGCAGCGTCAGTAAAGACCAACGGTGCGGGAATAGCGGTTTCAACGCTCATGGGTGATCTCCTCAAAACAAATGTATTCGGTCACGTTACCATTACTAAGGTAAACGGCAAAAAAGCCTTATTCGCTGTCGGATGCTGGTGCACTTAACGCCGGTGGTGGCGCAAATTTGCCAGACTCTGGTTTCTGACGCACCAACTTGCCGTTGACTTCCGCCCCCACTGCCATTTCCAGCAGGTTGTAGTACACGTCACCACAGATTCGTGCTTTTTCAAACAACTCCACTTTGCCACCAGCGAAGACATCACCATCAATCGCGCCATTTAATACCATGCTGGGAACACGCACTTCACCTTGAATATGCCCATGCTCACTTAAAATCAGCGTGGCATTGTCGCCATCGGCTGCCAAGTTACCTTTGATGACACCCTCAACATGCAAACCACCGGAGAAACGTAAATCACCGTCAATCGTCGTGCCTTTGCCAATAATGGTATCAATCTGAGCACTGCGAATTTTCTGATCACCATGATGGCTGGGTGCAGGGCTACTGGTGCTACCGCTGCTAGGCTTGGCGGATTTTCCGAACATGTTCATTTACTCCTTGGTGATGGATGCGGTTGAGTCAGTCGCCACAGCGCTGACTTTATTACTAAAAGAAGACCATTCATAACTTTTCGCTAAGCGTTCTGGGGTTTCGCCCGATGCCAGCGTCACTTTGACCTTAATGGATTCTGGCACAAAATCCTTGGGAAAGACTAAATTGCCTTCCAGACTCTGGTAATGTTTCACCTCAAATGCCGTGTTAGCTTTTTCGCCTGCTGGGGTAACGTCCTTGTGCAGGATACTGGCGGGCTTACCATCTTGCTTGCCACTGATGGCGATGCTGTAACTGCCTTTGATAACTTCCTCCCCACCCCGGATATGCGCCAACACAAGATGGTATTGGTATAGCCGCGCCCCGCCAATTTTTTTGCCGTCGTTATCCACTAAACGCTCTTTGACCGCAAAATGCTGGAGATGCAAGCCTTGCTCTAAGCCCGCAGGTGACAGAATTTCTTCATACAAAGCGAGCTTGTCGCGCTGCACGGTCAGATTGGCTTCGGCTGCCGCAAACTTGCGCTTAAGTTCCTCATTGGCAACGACTTGAATTTCTTCACCACGTTTAGCTGACGCTAATTTATCTTCTAATTCACGGATAGTCGTGGTTTGCTGGGCAAGCAAACGCTCTTGCTCGTCCATTTTACCGCGCAAAGTCATGGCATGAATACCCCCTGATGCATTCGCGGGGGTCATATAGCCACTAAAAAACAACCAACCCGCCAAGGCGGTCAACAACAACAATACGCCTATCAACATGTACCAACACGGGCTGCGCTTATCGATCCCGGTGGGGCGCACTTGTACCGTGCCACGATTTTCAAATTTATACTCCAAACTCATGGGTGCTTCATCTCTTTGATGTACTCATCAGGGCAATAAACTTGGTTGCTTCAACGCCGTATCTTCTGCCAAGCCCAGCATCAGATTCATGTTTTGCACGGCTTGACCCGCAGCGCCTTTAACCAGATTATCAATCACCGAGAGTATCACAACCCGTGCGGTATTGCCGGGACGATGAATCGCCATCCGGCAGACATTCGCGCCACGTACCGAGCGGGTTTCAGGGTGTGAACCGGCGGGCATCACATCCACAAACGGTTCATGCGCATAGCGGGCGGTATAAAGTTGCTGCAAATCGGCTTCACTGGTCAACATAGCATAGAGTGTAGCGTGAATCCCGCGAATCATAGGCAATAAATGGGGTACAAAAACAGGGCTAATGGATGTACGGGCAATGGTGGACAGCGTTTGCGCAATTTCCGGTTGATGGCGATGCCCTGCCACGGCATACGCTTTGAAATTATCCCCTGCCTCTGCCAGTAAGGTATGTACCTCTGCTTTACGCCCTGCCCCGCTAACGCCAGACTTGGTGTCGGCGATAATCCCAGCCACATCAATCAAACCGCTTTCCACCAAAGGCAATAAACCCAAAGTCACAGCGGTGGGGTAACAACCTGGGTTGGCAACCAAGCGGGCATCGCGGATTTGCGCCCGGTTTAACTCAGGCAAACCGTACACCGCTTCTTCCACCAGTTGCGGGCTGGCATGTTGCATTCCGTACCATTTTTCCCACACCGCAATGTCTTTGATACGAAAATCAGCAGCAAGGTCAATCACTTTCGTGCCAGCATCCAGCAAGGTTTGCGCACTTTTCATGGCAATGCCATTAGGTGTCGCAAAAAACACCAAGTCACACGCGCTCAACGCCTCATCAGACGGTGCAGTGAATGCCAAATCGACATACCCCCGCAAGTTGGGGAACATCGCATCCACTCGGCTCCCCGCGTGTTCACGCGAAGTGACGCAAGTGATCTCAACCTCAGGATGGTTAACCAGTAACCGCAATAATTCAACGCCGGTATAACCTGTCGCGCCAACAATACCAATCTTCCTTTTCACACTACCCCTTTTTATGTCGGCTGGAAAAATCCCTGTATAATACGCCTTCCTTAACGATTAACAAACACCAAGCCTATGAAACTGGATATCAAAGGAATCGCCATTTTGGCATTCATCGCAGGCATTCTAGCCTTTTTCTTACTCGCCCCGACAAGTGGTATCAAAGCCGCCCCTGCCATTACCCTGCAAACCATTGACGGGCAAGCTATTGCGTTGGAAAAACTCAAAGGAAAGCCTTACCTGATGGTATTTTGGGCAACCGATTGCCCTAGCTGTGTGGAAGAAATTCCGCATTTGGTCGAGCTGCAACAAAAACTGCAAGACACCGGCTTTCGCACCATCGGTGTCGCCATGCCGCACGATGAAGAGTCAGCGATTAAAGCCATGCGCCAGCAAAAAGGGATGCAATACGACCTAGCCTACGACAAAACCGGCGAGTGGGGGCAAGCGTTCGGCGGCATCAAGGTCACGCCGACCTCATTCCTTGTTGGCCCAGAAGGCAAAATCACCCGGATGCAACTCGGCAGCTTCGACTTCGCGGAATTGGAACAACAAATCCGCGCCATGCTGAAAGGATAACTCATGTACGAATGGATCAAAGCTATCCACGTCATCTTTATGGTGACGTGGTTTGCAGGACTGTTTTACCTGCCACGCTTGTATGTTTACCATGCCATGCCAGAGAACAGCGGCAGTTTCGCGCTATTCAAAATCATGGAACGGCGCTTATTCGCCATTATGACAATTGGAGCCGTGATCACACTGGTGTTTGGTTTGATAATGCTGGGAATGAACTGGCAATACCTCATGGTGGCAACCCACTGGTTTCACGCCAAATTGCTGCTGATTGTATTGCTGTTAGGCTATCACCACGCTTGTTACAAACTAATGGTTAGGTTTCGCAACGATGCGAATACCCACGATCACAAGTGGTATCGCTGGTTCAATGAAGCCCCTAGCGTATTGCTGATCGTGATCGTCATTTTAGCGATTGTGAAGCCGTTTTAAGAAGGTAGGTGTGGGTAGAGACGCAAGATTTTGCGTCTCTACGGCAGGTTTCTTACCCCAACAACGGCGCTAATTCGTTCAGCGCCCGATGATAGACTCGACGTTTAAAAAACACCACTTGGTGGGCAGGATGCCAATAATCCACCCATTCCCAGTGATCAAATTCCGGTTTCCCGGTGGCCTGCAAATTGACATCATGGTCGTGGCACAACAGGCGCAGCAAAAACCAGCGCTGCTTTTGTCCGATGCACAACGGCTTCGCCCGACGGCGAATCATGTAATGGGGGATGCGATACCGCAACCATCCACGAGTTTGCCCGACAATTTCCACCTGATCGTGCCGCAAACCGACTTCCTCGTACAGTTCACGAAACATGGCGTCTATCGGCGATTCTCCTTGATCTATTCCTCCCTGTGGAAACTGCCAGGAATCCTGCCCTAACCGTTTCCCCCAAAACACTTTCCCGTCGCAATTGCAGAGGATGATGCCTACATTGGCTCTGAATCCTTCCTGATCAATCACGATTCACTCTCCAAAGCTGAACTTTCCCTGATTTTTCCATAACTGTCATGATTCGGCAATTTCACTTCCACGAAAAGCGGGTACAATCGTCGGTTTTCGTCAACTTAGGTGAGAAAAACATGACTTTGGCACTTTTTGATCTGGATAACACCCTCCTCAATGGCGACAGCGATTATGCTTGGGGGCAATACTTAGTCAGCAAAGGCTTGGTCGAACGTGAGCATTACGAAACGGCTAACCAGTATTTTTATGACCAATACAAACAGGGGGTGCTGGATATTCACGAATTCTCCGCGTTTTCCTTCCAGCCACTCAGTGAACGCAGCATGGCAGAACTCGCCGCCTTGCACAGTGAATTCATGGCTAGCACCGTTCACCCCATGATCACCGCAGCAGCAAAGCAATTGGTAGAACAACACCGCCGCCAAGGGCACACGCTGGTAGTGATTACCGCGACCAACAGCTTTATCACTCGCCCAATTGTCGAAGCGTTTGGCATTCCACATTTATTGGCGACTGAACCCAAAGTGGTGGCTGGGCGTTATACCCGTGAGATTGATGGCATCCCCTGCTTTCAGGCGGGCAAAGTCACGCGCCTGCAACACTGGCTGGAAAATCGTGCGGAAACCTTGGCGGGCAGTTATTTCTACAGCGATTCCCGCAATGACTTGCCCTTGTTGGAAATGGTGGATAACCCCGTCGCCGTTGACCCCGATGACACCTTACGGGCTATCGCGCAGGAAAAAGGCTGGCCGATCATTTCCTTACGCTAAGCATCTGCCCGAATACGCCGTGAGCAATCGCTAGGAATTCTGCCTCATGCGTTTCCAACGGGTTACTGTCACGGTACAACAAGCGGTATTCAGGCTTTGCGCATTCGCCGCTAAAGCTACCACTGCCCTCCCACGTACTCATGACTTTTGCCACCTCCGGCTCTTTTTGCTCCATCAAATTGAGACCGGACTTGGGGAAAAACGGCAACGGTGCTTGCAAACCTTGCCAATACCACGCCAGCAATTGTTGCAACTGTTCACGCGCATTACTGACCGGTTCAAGCTGGTAACTGTCTTCCGGCGTGTGAATCAGGGTGACGTGGGGGCAAATACTTTCCGGTAAAGTATTCAACGCCAGATGGTGTAACCACGCATCCAACCAATTCCAATAACTCAGTTTGCCGAGTTCGTAGAGGGTACGCCCCGCCGTCACATCCAATTGATTGAGCGTGCCACTGAGGTAGAAATCGCCCGCGCTCAGGCTAAACGGCGCACGTTGCCACAACGCTAAGGGCTGGATGCGCTTGAAAAATTCCTCGGTAACATCCACCTCTTTTCTAAACACCAATTCACCGGGTTTGCCGTGCGGCAATAAACCTTGCGCCCGCAACAGCGGCTCGGCAGCACTCACCGGCAAGGCTTGCTGCAATTGCTGAAAGATACAGTCACGCACCTCACGGTCACGGTATTTTTCCAAGCTAAAAGGTTCACGCACCGGCAATTCTTCGGCGTATTCGCTTAAGCGCAAACCGAAACGTTCTTTGAGGAAGACTCGCGCTGGGTTTTGGTAAAAGTGGATCAAATCCGCCAGATTCAGAGAACGGTAGGCGGGGTCAGGTTCAGGAAGCGTGAAATCTTGCCAAAAAGGTGGACAAACGTTCGCAGGCGCATTAGCCGCTGGCGGTTCAATGTACGAATTATACGTAAACAAGCCGTCTTCACCCAGCAAGTATTTTTGGCTAAAGGCTTGCAACGGGTGTTTGGTCAACAACACTTCGCGGCAGTCGGGAGCGCAACGTTCCAGATAATCCATCAATTCGCTCACCAGCACTGAGGGAGGCAATTCGCTATTATCGTGCGGGCTTTGCCCCACATAGCTGATATACAACCAATCGCGAGCCGATAGGATACTTTCCAGAAACAGGTAACGGTCTTCGTCACGTTTGAGACGGTCGCCGCGTTTAATCTCTTGCCCCATGCGGTCGAAACTGGCGCGGGCATCGCGACGCGGGTAAACGCCGTCATTCATGCCAATCAGTGCCACGAACCGAAACGGCACGGTGCGCATCGGCATCAATGCACAACAGGTAATCCCCCGCCCCAAAAAGCCGTCGGATTCGCTGCGTTTATCGAGTTGTTCCGCCAAGGCACTTTGGAAAACCGCCCACTCCAGCGGTTGCCCGAAATTGGCTTGCGCCACGGTTTTTCCCAGATTATCCAAGGCTTGCCACACGGCTTGCAGGGGCGCATCTTCCCCTACCACCGCATCCAACAAGTAGCGGAAGCGCCGGTTCCATTCGGCAAGAGGTTGCGTTTGTCGCCCCCAATTTGCCAACTCGAAGACGGCTTCCAAGACGTGTTGCAAGCGCCCTAGCATTTCGGCTTGGCTGCCTTCGATCTCGTTCCAAGGCAAAATACCGTTAAACAATGCTTCACCGGGCATGGCGTAACCTAGCAACAAGCGATCCAAACCGTAACGCCAGGTGTGTTCGGGCGTGTTCGCACCGCCAAGTTCGGAGCGCATCCCTGCCTCCGTACCCCAGCGGATATTGACGGCACGAATCCAAGCACGGCATTGCTGCACTTGCGCCTCATCTACCCCGATACGCGCCCGCACCTCCTCGAATTCCAGCAAAGTCAGCACACTTTCGACATCGCAACGCCCTTGCGGAATGCTCAGCAAGTGTTCGCACAGATTGGTGATGCTTTGCGCATAGCCGGGGCTGCGATCCGCAATGCTAAACGGCAACGGGTAGGGCGCACTGGAAAATACCGCATCCAAATACGGCGCATATTTGTCAATGTCGGGGGTCATAATCACCACATCCGCCGGAGTCACGTCAGGGTGCGCGGTAAACAACGCCAACAGTTGGTCGTACAACACTTCCGCTTCGCGCATCGGCGAATGACAAGCGTGAAACGCGATGGACGTATCTTCCACATCCCAATCCATCACTTCCGGCATTCGCAGCAACAGCATGTCGGTCTGAATCCGCCCCAGCAACGTGGTTTCATCCGGTTCGCCGAACAGTTCCACATCATCCAGATCGGCATTGGCTTCAATCAGCAAATCCAGAAAATCACGCCCCTGCCGCCCCCACGATGCCAACAACGGGTTGCCGACACTGAAATAATCTTGCACATCGGCTTGCTGCTTGTGCTTACGCTTTTCGGACTCGATGTCACCCCAATAATCCGCACACGGGTTCATCAGGTAAATGTGAATATCGAGGTATTCCGCCACCTTGCCCAGCAATTGCACATAACCGGGCGACAATACTGGCACAGAAAAAAAGCAAATGCGTTTAGGCAACACCGCCGGATCAATGCTGGCAAGGGCGTGCGCAAAGCGTTCTTGCAAGCGCACCCAATGCGGTAACTGTTGTTCCCCGGCAACGCGCCACCACAAACGCGCTTGCCAGTCATCACTTGCGCCTTTGCCGCTTTCCCATTCGCGAATCCAATCCGGGCGAAAAAACAGGTATTGGTCGAACACTTTGGCGACTTGCGTCGCCAATTGCCAAGCCGCTGTTGCCACCCCACTCAAATAACGCGCCAATTCAGGCCATTGTTCGGGTTCACTCAGAAAAATATCAAGCAACCGCCAGCGCATGACCGGTGGTGCACACGGGTCTTTTTCAGGAACATCAGCACCCAACACCTTGCGCAATAATTCCCACGTCATTTCCGCTGGGAACAAATAGCGGATATTGGCGGTGATACCATTAACAGCAGCGGTTTGCAGGGAAAGCCAGCGCCCCATGCCGCTGTTTTGCACCACGACTTGTTCTTTTGCCAAGGGTTCAAGCGGATTGTCACGCTGTAACTGGGCAAATTGCTGCGCCAGTTGTTCAAGTTGATTGGAATGGTGCAGGTAAAGCATGAGAGAAGTTTCACGGTTATGCTAGAATTCCAGCTTTTGTGACACAAAGTCGGCTATATAGCAATCAAGAAAAAATTGTTACCGACACAATTGATCAAGCCAAGGTTTTTAGATGCAAGTAGCACTCGTGCATGAATGGTTTAACGAAGTCGCCGGTTCGGAAAAGTGCGTGGGAGAATTCAATGTACTCTACCCTGACGCTGACATTTTCACCTTGGTCGACTGGCTGGATGATGCCAGCCGCCAAGCGCTGTTGAGCGGTAAGCAAACCCAAACTTCATTCATCCAACGTTTGCCGTTTGCGCGTAAACATTTTCGCCAATATTTACCGTTATTTCCGATTGCAATCGAACAATTCAATCTGGATAAGTACGACCTCGTGCTGTCTTCATCGCATTTGGTTGCCAAAGGCGTGTTAACACATCATGGGCAATTGCATGTGTGTTACTGCCATACGCCGGTGCGTTATGCGTGGGATATGTACCACGATTATTTGCGCGGCGGGAATCTGCAAAACAGTAGCATTAAGTCTTGGCTGAGTCGGCGTACTCTGCATCACCTGCGTATGTGGGATGTGCTGAGTAGCAATCGGGTAGACCATTTCATCGCCAATTCACATTATATTCGCAAGCGCATCCAGAAAATTTACCGCCGCGAGGCACAGGTCATTTACCCACCGGTTGATACCAACAGATTCAGCTTATCGACAGATAAAGATGATTACTATCTAGCCTTCTCGCGGTTAGTGCCGTACAAGCGCATCGACTTAATTGTGCAGGCATTCGCACACACCAAACGCAAACTGGTAGTGGTCGGCAACGGCCCGGAAATGGCAAAACTGCGCGGCATGGCAACCCCGAACATCGAATTTCTTGGCTTTCAGGATGATCAACGGGTCGCCGTTTTAATGCAGCAAGCGAAAGCCTTGGTGTTTGCCGCGCTGGAAGATTTCGGCATTATTCCGGTCGAAGCACAAGCCTGCGGAACGCCCGTGATTTGCCTCAATCAAGGCGGAACGGCTGAAACGGTGCTTCACGGCAAAACCGGTATCCATTTCCCGGAACAAAGTGTGGAGGCAATCCGTCAGGCGGTGGATGAATTTGAAGCACACCAACATCAGTTGTTGGATGCCGCCAGTATCAGTGAATTTGCGCAACAATTTTCCGTTAATCGGTTTCGGCAAGACATTAATCAACATATCGCGCAACTGCTAGAGCAGAAACCATAGAAATTAGCTACTATCTGCTAATCGTCCAAAAAGTAAAGACAAATACCCATTATGAAGGTTATCCACGTAGCCGAATCATTCGCCGCAGGTGTATTACATTTTGTTGCCCAACTGACTCATGCCATGCCGGAACATGAGCATATTGTCATTCATGGTCAGCGCCCGGATACGCCAAATAATTATGCAAGTCTCTTTCCTAACAAGGTAAAGTTACTGGCTTGGCACGGCGTCACGCGGGACATTGCACCGCTTGGCGATGTGTTAGCACTTTACCGTCTCATGCGCTTATTAAATCAGCATGATGCTGACGTTATTCACCTGCACTCTTCTAAGGCGGGTTTTTTAGGGCGTATTGCCGCCAAATTGCTGTGGCAGTCCGGCAAGGTTATTTACACCCCACACGGGGTTGCCTTCCTGCGCCAAGACGTGACCTCACTCAAACAAACGCTGTTTATTGGCTTGGAAAAGGTTGCCAGTTTATGCAGTGGTCAGGTGATTGCGTGCTCGGCATCGGAAGCCGCCAGCTTTCATGCCCACGGCATTGCTGCCGCTTACATCAACAATGGCATTACGTGTGCGCGGCTGCCGGAATCAGCCCCCAATAAACCGGACGATGCGCTATTCACCATCGCCGTGGTTGGCAGAATTTCTAATCAGAAAAACCCGGCGCGTTTTAATGCAATTGCACAAGCATTCGCCAATGACCCTAGATTCCGCTTTGTTTGGATCGGTGATGGTGAATTACGCCACTTGCTAAGCGCTCCGAATATTCGCTGCACCGGCTGGGTCAGTGGTGTGGAAGTAGCGCAACACTTGCAGATGGCTGACGTTTATCTATCCACCTCGTCGTGGGAAGGTTTACCACTGTCAGCCTTGGAAGCGATGTGTTATCGCTTGCCAATGGTGTTGAGTGAATGCACTGGGCATACCGATATTGTGCAAGATGGACGTAACGGCTACTTGTTTCAGTATGATGATACGGCAGTGCTGGCGCTCGAGACACTGGCAGGTGATGCGGCACTGCGCGAACGGCTGGGGCGTGCCAGCCGGGAATTGTTGGAACAGCAGTTTACGGTGCAGCAGATGGCGGATGGGTATCGAGAAATATACCTTCAAAGTAGCGGTCTTCATTACCAACCGCTTGGTCATGATGCTTAACGGCAACATTCACAGACAGACTCAAGAACACGACGGTTTTAATTTCACAGCAGATGTGTCAATTTTTGTTCAAACTGGCAATAGCCTTATGTTTAGCCAAATGATAAGCATCATGCAGCAAAGCATGACGACTGGCACGCACTGCAAAATCCGCCGGGGAACGGAATAATGACGTGGTTTTCGGCACATACGCAAAACGGTTGCCATAACCATAACGTATCCACAGGTTCCAGTCTTCAAGCTGATCCAGCGTCACATCAAAGCCACCCCGCTCTAGGTACAAGGCGCGTTTAAATATAATCGCCTGAATCGGAATGAAGTTGTGATCCAGCATCACCTCGTAATTCCACGCCTGACAAAAAATATCCGGTGTATGGAAAGCGGTTTCAGTATAGCCTGACATATCCTCTTTCATGTTGGTCAAAACTTCAAACGCTAACGCATAAGCAGCCGCAAGATCAGCGTCACTACGCAATACTGTCGACAAGGTTTCTACATGATCCGCGAACAATAGGTCATCATCGTCTAGAAACATCACGTATTCACCTCGTGCAACTGCCAATGCGGTATTCCCAGCCCCGGAACGCCCTAACTTTTCACAAGCGATGAAATGTACTTGGCAGTGTGCGGGTGCTCGTAGACTTTCCACCAACACTTGCTGCGTATCACCACCATCCTCTACCACCAATAACTCAATATTGGGATAAGTCTGGTTAAAAACACTTTGCATCGCTTGCCGCAACAATGTCCCCCGTCCACGATAGGTTCTCGTGATGATAGAAACCAGTGGCGCATCACTGGCTTGCGGTGGCACAGCCACCTCAAGGAATGCACCTTCACGGGTCAATTCATAATCAAAACGCCGCAACGGGAAATAGGCTGGCACATTGCCTTTGCCACGCATAAAGTGGGCGACATTGGGTAGAAATGCCCAGCCTTGCTTAAACAGCCACGCCCGTGCGCCGGGAAAGGCTTCCGGGTGGAATAACAAGGCGCTGTACAAGGGCAAGGCAACCAACCGATCCAGCCAGTTGCCATAGCGCAGGCGAATAGCCACATTACCCAAAGCACTACCGGTAAACTGCAAAGGCTTAACCTGCCCTGCTTCCTCATAGGTAAAATGCTTAACCACCGCTCGCGGGATGTATTTCAGCACATAACCGTATGAGCGTAGACGGTAAGACAATTCCACATCTTCTGCATACATGAAAATACGCGGCTCATACCCCCCGACCTGCTGATAAGCACTACGGCGCAACAAAATACACGCATGAGACGACCACTGGGTTTCCAGCGTTACGGGGTCATAATATTTAGGGTGTTCAAACGGGATTTGGCGCACTTCCCAACTAGCGACTTTCTGCTGCGTATCCGTCAACGCCGCCTGTACCAAGGTCGTTAAACTATCCGGCAAAAACGCCATATCAAGATTCGTGACCAAACAAAAGTCAGACGTACCTGCACGAATAGCCCGGTCATGCCCTGCACCAAACCCCAGATTTGCCTGCTGAATGAGCGTAACACTGGCAAATTCCTTACCGTATTGCGTAAACCAAGATTCAAACTGCGCTAACGTATCGTCCTGTGAACCATGATCCACCACACGCAAGTGAATCTTCGCTAAGGGATATGCTTGTGCCTGTAATGATGCTAAAAACGGCTGTACCCACCGAGCACTATTAAACGACACCACTGATATATCTAGCGGTGGGTAGTCCATCGGCTTATCCAGTGGTAGCCATATCCACGCTTGCGAATCAAATCGTCGTGTCGATAATGCTTGCAAGGCCGTTAAATTATCGCGGGAATTCCACAATGCTCGCTCACTTGCCAGTAGCTGAAACTTCCAATGCAAATACTGTTGGCGCACGACACGCAAACCGGGAATGCGTGCCACCAAGGTGCGGAACAGTAAACGCCAAGTGGCAAACGCTAACCAATTCATTGCGCCCCATTTGCGCGTCAATTGCGGTATACGCTTGGCAAAACGTAAGGGCGCAGTGATACGCCACGACAACGATTGTTCCATTGCTTGCACATGCTCTTGCAACACGAGGTGCTGTCGCTGGTAATACTGCAACAGCGCCTCATCACCCAGTGTGCTCTTATCCGTATGCACTAGCCATTCGGATAAATGCGGTACTGGTTGAGTTTGTGGCGGCAATGCCAATGCCACAAGTGGCTCAACTAAACAACGCACCCCCGCTCGCAGGGCTGCACGCAAGACATAAGCTTGCCAAGCTTCCACCCCATCAGTCGCATTGGGTATATCAGCAAACTGCTGCACATAATTCTTAGGTATCAATACACTGGCAGGCGCTGCATTTAACAAACCACCTATCGACTCTAATGGCACATAACTGTCTGTGGGGAACGTGGTGTGCAGGGGAGTCAACCACACTAATGCCGCATTATTAACTGCTTGTAGCGCTGGAAGTAACGCAGACAGATAACCGCTGCTAGGCAATGGAGCAATAAGATTCAGGTAGTAACGTCCGCTCACATTTTGCCACTGCGCCAGCGACAAAGACTGCACCCCACTGCCAACGACATGTAGGGCGGGTGTAATACGACCTAAACGTTGTACTGTTGCACCAGAAAGTGGTGCAACAAGTAGAATTTCCAATTCAGCATGACACGTCACATTGGATAGCACTTCTAATTCATTACACAACCACTCCAAGCTAGCATTATCACGCACCATGATACTTAATGTGTGCGTACTAGCAGGTTTCTGATTCAAAATAGCAACCGACAGTAAGCGATAGGCTCGTACAAACTGATGTACATCCGCATACGGATCAAGCACGTTCTTCAACTGGCGTAAATGTTTACCAAGGCCTGCATCACGATTAAGGACAATCGTCGGACGTAACAATGCTTGATCACTGTACTCCTGATGATAATCATCACGGTCAATTTCTTGCCATCCGGTCTGCTGCAAAGTCCGTGTTAAATGCGATTCGGTATAAATCACGCGGTGAGTGTTATCCAACAAACCTGAGGCCGTGTATTCCCACTGCCCCGCGAAAAGTTTGATCGCGACATCGCTATGAGAAAAGTTGGGGATACTGGCAACCAATGTAACGGCATCTGCATTAGGCAACTGCTCACCCAATATCCGCAACAAATGACACTCAAAGTCGAGGTGTTCGAGCACATCCAACAGCGACAACGTGGTAATATTGTCACCCGCACACGCGCTACAAATCGTCGCAACCGCTTGCTCGGCTTGTAACAAATCAATCGTATGCGCTTCGATACCATTCGCACGCAATGCAGCGACCACATCCACATCGGCATCAAAGCCAATGTAGCGCAGACCTGCTTCTTGCAGCTTGCCCGCAATCGCCGCATAACCACAGCCCAAATCGACATGCACCGCACCGGGAACGGCGTAACGGGTAATCAGTTTTACAGCACAGGCGTATACACTAACGTCAGCATAACCAAATTTATAAAGACTGCTCATACGCCCCCAACTCGATGTTTAACATGGGAATCCCCAGTAACCCGGTGGAAACACTATCGCTATGTGCTTTAAAAACAATGGCATCATGAATCCAATGGTGCACCACATGGCTCTCCTGCGTACCCTCTGCAACAGCAACCCCAATGGTATAATCACCGGATGGCATTAATGGCATCCTGAAACAAAAAACTGCCTGCAAGTAGTCACCTTCGGCAAAACGCTGCGGCTGCGTGGCATAACTCAGAAAGGTATTATCCCCAAACAGATTTTGTCCAAGCTTATTTTTCACCAGAAAACCGACAATAGGACTGGTTAATTCTATGGCTGTTTGCGCAATCACTTGCAATTCCACCTGTTCCCCACCGATAAACCACGCGACAGCCTGCTTTCCCGGCACACGCAAATAGGCATCACGAATTTTTACTAAACCTGTTCCAAAGTTTTCACCATTATCAGAGAAATGGAATACCTCTAGATCATTGCGCAACGTGGAGGTGTTTATAAAATCTTGGCGTACATCACGAAAATCCTGCATGGGTACAAGCGGCTTTGTCACTGCGGATGTATCGTTTGCCTGACGATCAGTATTGGCATACAGTGCCGCTAAATAAGCCTCACACACAATCTTTGCTGTATCCAACGCTTGCATACGAGACTGGTTCAACCAAATCGCTTGATCGCACAAACTAATAACACTATTGGTGTCGTGAGTGACAAATAGGATAGTCCCACGCTGTTTAAACTCACGTAAGAAACGCATACACTTTTGCGTAAAAAAAATATCCCCAACTGCTAAAGCTTCGTCTATCACTAAAATATCAGCATCTACATGCGCAATTACTGCAAATGCTAAACGCACATACATACCGCTGGAATAGGTTTTCACCGGTTGATCCATAAAACTGGCAATATCTGCAAAAGCAATAATAGCATCTAACTTAGCATCGACTTCTTCAGTGGTTAATCCATACAAAGAAGCTGCCATGTAAACATTTTCACGCCCAGTAAATTCTGGATTAAACCCCGCACCCAATTCCAATAAGGCAGCAACACGCCCATTCACCTCAATACTTCCAGTACTCGGTGTTAACGTGCCACAAATCATTTGTAGCAATGTCGATTTCCCCGAACCATTGCGCCCAATAATACCAACCGTTTCACCTTTTTTAATATTGAATGAAATATCTTTCAAAGCCCAAAAATCACGGCAATACGTTTTTTTTCCGCCATGCAACATCTGCAACAAACGGTGATGGGGTTTATCGTAAATATGGTAATTCTTCCCCACACCTTCAACTTTAATAGCAAACTCAGAGGACATCCGCAAACCCTCCTCTGGTTTTCTGGAACCACACAAATCCCAGCCAAGCGATCAAACACGCCACCACACTGTACAGCAGCCCCCCCCCCAATCCGGCGCGTTGCCCCAGATCACCACTTCCCGCGTTTGCTCAATAATAAACGTCAAGGGATTCAGCAACAGCAAGGTCTGGAAGTTTTCGGGCAATTTAGACAAGGGGTAAAACACCGGACTCATAAACAGCAATACCGTCGTCGCCAAGCCGGTAATTTGCGCCACATCACGCACATACACGCCTAATGAGGCTAAAAACCAACTAATCCCCATAATGCCAATAACAAACGGCAGCCACACCAACGGCAACAACAGCACCGTCCAAGGCACATGCTGCATCAGAATAAACTCGGCTATCAGCAACACCAACAAGCTAATACCGGTATGAAATAACGCCGACACCAATGTAACCCACGGCAAGATTTCCAAGGGAAACACCACTTTTTTCACATAATTGGCATTGGATAAAATCAAACCGGGCGCACGATTCACACATTCCGCCAACAAACCGTGTACCACCAACCCCGCGAACAGAATAACCGCGAAACTCCCGCGACTTTCGCTGGTATCCACGCCCCAGCGTGATTCAAACACCACGCTAAACACAAAGGTGTATACCGCCAGCATAAACAGCGGGTTAAAAAACGACCAAGCCATCCCAATCATAGAACCACGGTAACGCCCTAGCACATCGCGTTTACTCATTTGCCAAATAAGCTGACGGTTACGCCACACCGACTCCAGCATGGCAAGGGGACTAAGCGGAAGAGGCTGATAAAGCTGCATAAATAATTTTCAAATTTTCTTTAAAATAGCGGCGGCAATGAGTCCCAAGTGACTCCCCAACGGCTCGCGATAAATACCGGATCGCCAGAACCCCAGCAAGCGGGGCAATAACCAGCGGTTTCGCGCCAACATAAACCGATCCAGTATCACACGATTGGCAGGGCTAAGTTTAGCACGCATCGCTTGTAACGCCTGCATTTGCCGCTCATTACCGTCACGAAATTTACCCTGCCACACCTCCCGAATCGTGCGCAACCGTACCAGCCGCGCCAACCAGTGCATTTTCATCCCCACCACATTATTACTGTGCTGACGGTAACGCACACTGGGGTATGCATCATAAACCACCTGCCCGCCTGCGCCACTCACCAACAAATACAACCACCAATCATGCGCCACCACTGCCACCTTGCTGCCAGCATCACGTAATAAGGCGATAGCGGCATGATTAAACACCATCGTATTCCCAGAGGCGATATTTTGTGTCAGTGCATGAACAAACCCCGGTGGGCGAGCAAATAACGCAGACAATCCCAACTCACGATTTTCCGCATCCACCAAACGAGTGCGGGAACCGTACAACGCCGGTATATCTGCGGACACCGTATTCAACCGATCCAATGCCCGCTGAAGTTTATCCGCTTCCCACACATCATCCTGATCACAAAACGCGTAATACTCCGCCTGAATCTCCTCACGGCAACAGAGCGATAAAAAATTAGCCACAAATCCCCGTCTAGGACCTTGTACAATAGATAAGCTCCCATTCGACCATTTTGACCTATACTCTGTCAGAATTGAGGGAGTATCATCTTGCGAGTCGTCATCCGACACCCACATACGCCAGTGCGGGTAAGTCTGGGTAGCCACTGATTCCAGTTGCTCACTCAAGTAACGCTGACCATTATAAGTACAGAGCAGGATAGCAACCGTTGAGATGGCACTTCTGTTCAAGAGGCAATAACTTCTTTTCTATTAATAAAACATGAAATATATCCTGTTCAAGCTGACCCTGTATACCCTGCTGCTGCTACTTAACCTCGTGTTGGCACGCTGGCTAGCGGAATGGCTCCTTCCAGACGCGCACGCACACCCCACCAGCAAATACCTATGGCAAATCATGGTTTATGTGCTGATTTTCTTCTATCTGCGCCTGTTAACCCGACGCATGGTCACGACCTCAGAAACTTGGTTGATACTCAAAGGCAGTGCGATTGCCTTGATCATTAACTTCGCACTGATGTCACTGCTTAAGCAATCGGATCAATATTCGCGTCTCATCATCCTGATGTTTTTCAGCCTTAACCTATTGCTACCCATCTGGATTTTCTACCTAAAGCGCCGCTGTCTGCAACACCCCTTATTGCGTGAAAAAGTGTTGCTGATCTGTGACGAAACCGCCTGTGCAGACTCCCACCAATGGCTAAAAGCCGACAACCCGTTTGGTTTCGATGTTGCCGCCACCGTCAATATCAACCACTATTCCCCTGAAGGGCTAGAATCCAAAGTTGGGCAAATTTTAGAAAAACAGCATTTTTTTGCCACCATTATCATGCTGGAAAATACCGGCATGGAACGCATGTTTCACCTCATGGATCAAATTCAACACAAAGTGAAACGCATCCTCCTCGTCCCACGAATGACATCGTTACCCATGTTTAATGCCGAAGTTTTCAACTCTATCAACCAGAAAGGTTTGATTTTCTTTGTCCGCAATAACCTGCTCAGTGACAGTGACCGCGCCTTCAAACACGTCTCGGATTTCATCTTAGCGCTCCTGCTTACCTTGATTTTATCGCCATTTTTGCTTGGATTGTATGCATGGGTTTGGCTGGCAACCGACGGCAAACCGATTTTCAAACAAAAACGTATCGGACAAGACGGCAAAGTGTTTAAAATTTACAAGTTCCGTACCATGCGTGCCGATGCTGCTGAACAACTGGAAAAAATTCTTGCCGCCGACCCCGCTGCACGGGAAGAATGGGAACGCGACCGCAAATTAAAAAACGACCCACGCATTACCCGTGTGGGGCAATTTTTACGACGCACCTCGTTGGATGAACTCCCGCAATTGATCAACGTGTTACGCGGGCAGATGTCATTGGTCGGTCCACGCCCCATCATTGATGAAGAAATCGTTGATTACGGCGAATACATCGACTATTACCAGCAAGTCAGACCGGGCATCACCGGCTTGTGGCAAGTCAGCGGGCGCAATGAGCTAAGCTATGCCGAGCGCGTCCAGTTGGATGTCTGGTATGTACGCAACTGGTCACTGGAATTAGACTTAATCATCCTCACCAAAACCTTTGTGGCTGTCCTGTTACGCAAGGGCAGCTATTAAGTAAGCAAACACGAGACGTATACATGCAAAAACTAACTTGTTTCAAAGCCTACGACATTCGCGGCAAGCTGGGCGAAGAGCTTAACGACGACGTGGCTTACCGCATTGGGCGGGCGTATGGGGAATTTATCGGCGCAGGCAAGCAAGTCGTGGTCGGCGGCGACGTGCGTTTGACTTCCGAAACCTTAAAGCTGGCATTGGCAAACGGTTTGCAAGACGCAGGCGTGAATGTCATTGACATCGGCATGACCGGCACAGAAGAGATTTACTTCGCCACCTTCCACCTTGGTGTGGATGGCGGCATTGAAGTCACCGCCAGCCACAACCCGATGGATTACAACGGCATGAAGCTGGTACGCGAAGGTTCACGCCCGATCAGCGGCGACACCGGCTTGAAAGACATTCAGCGCATGGCGGAAGAGAACAACTTCCCACCCGTCACCCAACGCGGCACGCTCACGCAGCAATCGTGCCTTGCCGCTTACGTGCAACACTTGCTGGGTTACATCGACCTGCAAGCGATTAAGCCGCTGAAACTGGTGGTGAATGCGGGCAATGGCGCGGCAGGTCATGTGGTGGATGCGCTCGAAGCCGAGTGCCAACGCCTGCAAGTGCCGATTACCTTTATCAAAGTGCATAACGAACCGGATGGCACGTTCCCACACGGCATCCCCAATCCATTGCTGCCAGAAAATCGGGCGGATACCCGTGACGCGGTATTGGCGCACAACGCTGATATGGGGATTGCGTGGGATGGCGATTTTGACCGCTGCTTCCTATTCGACGAAACCGGCGAATTCATCGAAGGCTATTACATCGTCGGCTTGCTGGCAGAAGCCTTCTTACAACAGCATCAGGGTGCAAAGATCATTCACGATCCACGCCTGACCTGGAACACGATTGACGTGGTGCAAGCGGCAGGCGGCGTACCGATTCAATCCAAAACCGGGCACGCTTTCATCAAAGAGCGGATGCGGCTGGAAGATGCGATTTACGGCGGCGAAATGAGTGCGCATCACTATTTCCGCGACTTTGCGTACTGCGACAGCGGCATGATTCCGTGGTTGTTGGTGGCGCAATTGATGAGCGTGAAAGGCAAAACGTTGTCCACGCTGGTGAGCGAGCGTATTGCGAAATTCCCGTGCAGCGGCGAAATCAATTTCCACGTTAACGATGTGAAAGCCTGCATCGCGGCGGTACGGGAACATTTCACCGCGCTGCAACCGCTGGTGATTGATACCACCGACGGCTTGAGCATGGAATTTGCTGAATGGCGTTTCAACTTGCGCGGTTCTAATACCGAGCCTGTGTTGCGTTTGAATGTGGAATCCCGTCAGGATATGGCGTTGGTGCAAGAGCAAGTGGCGAACATTAGCCGCTTCTTTTAATTGAGGCTGTAGGGGCGGTTCATGAACCGCCCTTAGTTAAATCTGTTCTACAAATGCCCAATCAATACTGAGATCGGGCAAGGCTTGCAGGGCAATCGGTGCATCCATGCCGTATACGGAAGGGCGGCTGTATTTTCCCGCCGCATCCAAGGTGTACACCATGACCCAGCGTTCGGTGGGATGCACAATCCAATACTCCCGCACGCCGTGCTGTTCATACAAGCGGGTTTTGGTGTGCATGTCCTTGAGCGTGGTGGCGGGTGACAATACTTCCACAATCCAATCCGGCGCACCCCGACAGCCTTTATCATCCAACTTCGAGCGGTCGCAAATCACGGTTAAATCGGGTTGCACCACGGTATCCACCTTGTCATCCGCCTCGCCCTGACGTGGCAAACGCACATCAAACGGCGCGACATAACCTCGGCAAGATTTATCTTGCAGGTAATTGCGAACCTGACCACCCAACTCAAACACGATTTCCTGATGGAGACGGGACGGCGCAGCCATCGCGTAGGCGATACCGTCGATTAACTCCCAGCTCTCGTTTTCCGACCAACGGGCGTAATCGGCATAGGTGTAACGTTCTTCCAATTTTTCGGCAGTAGACATCGCGGTTCTCCACAAAGCAGGTACACGGCAAACATAGCATATTGCGGGTTTTGGGGCAGCTTATCGACAATACATAAATTATGTGGTCAGATAAAAATACCGTTTCACATCACTTTTGAAATTTCGCCAAGCATGATGACAACTGGGTGAAAGAGGAACTGTTAATGTATAATTACTCTTTGCATGATATAGGAACTGACCCGAAATAACTTCCCGAAATCAGGGGGACTGAGGTGTAGCAGT
>CAYNNA010000026.1:0-26348 GCA_964398375.1 uncultured Thiothrix sp. | reverse complement strand
AATGAACCACAGGGCTGGGTGCGAGATTTTTAGGATGCTCTGAATCGCTGAGAAATTGGAACAGGAGCGCTTGCAAGGCTATTCGGCGGTATCAGAAGAAGACGTGCAACGCATTGATACTCATGTGACGAGCAAAGGGGTATTGTTACCTGTTAACGATGCCTTACCCCAGCTTTCTTTTTATCCATCCCAATTGCAGTCGGGTTCACCTTTATGGCGACAGGATCAATTATTGGGTATCCAGCCAGCAGGTGCTTTCGTTGAAGAAAAGGGATGGTCAGGTGCTGCCAGTGTCCATGCAGTTAATGGCGTGGGAAATGTCATGTTGGTAGAAACAGTATTAGGGCAAGGCGATTCTGTTGAATACCCATTAGAAACAGTGAATAGTGTAATCAAAGGTCATGCCGCAGTATTGACCGTCGAAGCGGCTCCTTCAGGAAAGGCATTGTCTAGGCTTACATGGACAACAAATGAAAGAGATTATGCTCTTTATGTCAATGGTAATGTCAACTCAAAGGCTGAATTGAAAACCTCGCTATTTGATTTGGCAAATGCTTTGCCTTTACCGTATGGCAGTTTCCAGTTGCCTTTAGTAAATCAGCAATGAGATGTGGGTGTGCTTCCTTGATGTGGAGTACGCCTGCCAATCTACTATTTGTTTGTTGAGCAATTTAATGTGCCAATGCTCGTAGTACGGCTTGCGGCTCTTTCGCCACCACATGCAGCAATACCCGCGCCGCACCATGCGGAGTACGATCCCCGCGCTCCCAATGGCGCAAAGTGCTGACACTGATACCAAAAGTTGCTGCAAATTCCACCTGAGTCATACCGACTTTTGCACGGACGTTTTTCACATCAACAGGTGAAAACTGATGCACTTTTGCTTGTGGGCAGTTGCCCTTTGCGAAAGTGATCGCTTCTTCCAAGCCTTGCTTGATGCTGGCGAATGCGTTACCCATGTTGCTGCTCTCCATAGTGTTTGATCAGAGTTGTTGTGAATTTTGCTAGATCGTTACGTTCTGCTTTGCTGAGGTTGGCTTTCTCACCTTTGCCGAATACCGTCAATAAAAACAATGGAATTGTTTCATTGTGGTAGTAGTAGATGACGCGAACACCGCCGCTTTTCCCCCTGCCTTGTGCCGCCCAACGGAGCTTGCGGATGCCGCCAGTCCCTTGCATAACAGCCCCTTCATCAGGATTCTTTGCCACATAGTTAATCACAGCAGTGTTTTCCTCACCCGTGAGAAGTGATGATGCTCTGCGTTGGTATTCGGGTAGTTCGACAATGGTTTGCATGAGCTTAATGCTAATCCAATGGATTATATCTAGTCAATCGAAAGCCCAAAGGTATTGCCGACATCGTGTCACGTTGGACAAGCATCCCAGTCAGCAAAATGCTCGAAGGCGAAAAAGACAAATTGCTGAAAATGGAAGAAGTGCTTGCCAAGCGCGTGATCGGGCAAACCGAAGCGGTGGTCGCGGTTTCCAACGCCATCCGCCGGGCGCGTGCCGGGCTTTCCGACCCTAATCGCCCCAGCGGTTCGTTCCTGTTTCTGGGGCCTACGGGTGTGGGTAAAACCGAACTCACCAAGGCACTGGCGACCTTCCTGTTCGACACCGACGACACGATGGTGCGGATTGACATGTCCGAATTCATGGAAAAGCATTCCGTTGCCCGCCTGATCGGTGCGCCTCCGGGCTACGTCGGCTATGAAGAAGGCGGCTATTTGACCGAAGCGGTGCCCCGCCGTCCGTACTCCGTGATCCTGCTGGATGAGGTGGAAAAAGCCCACGCCGATGTGTTCAACGTGCTGCTGCAAGTGCTGGACGATGGGCGTTTGACCGACGGGCAAGGGCGCACCGTGGATTTCCGCAATACCGTCATTATCATGACCTCCAACCTCGGTTCGCACCTCATTCAGGAGTTGTCGGGCGAGGCTAACTATGAGCGCATGAAGGCAGCGGTGATGGAAGTTGTCGGCACGCATTTCCGCCCGGAATTCATCAACCGCATCGACGAAACGGTGGTGTTCCATCCGCTGAATCAGGCAGAGATTCGCCAGATTGCCGATATTCAGCTCAACAACTTGCGCAAACGCTTGGCAGCGCGGGAGTTGGGGATTCAGATCACTGATGCGGCGTTGGATTTGTTGGCGGAAGCGGGATTTGATCCGGTGTACGGCGCACGTCCGTTGAAGCGGGCGATTCAGCAGCAGGTCGAAAATCCGCTGGCACAGCAAACCCTTGGTGGCAAGTTTATGCCGGGGGATACGATTGCGGTGGATGTCGAAGACGGTGCGCTGACATTTATGCACTTGGTGGAGGCGACCGAAGTGTAATCGTGCAATCGTAGGGTGGGGGGAACGCTGGGTTTCACCCACCCTCAAAATAATCCGTATCCACCTTCTTCACCTCGTAGTGCTCGACCACCGACACGCCCACGTTGTATTCCACCATCAGTGCCGCAAGCTTTTCGCCGTCAATCAGGATAATGCGTGAGTCAATCGAGCGAGCATATTCCTTAGCCTCACGGGAAAAGTTAGAGGTCGTCATGAAAATCCCTTTCTTCGCCCGCTGCCCCTGCAATGCTCCGGCAAATTTCTGGATTTCGGGGCGACCCACGGTCGCCTCCCAGCGTTTGGCTTGCATGTACAACACATCCACGCCCAAGCGGTCTTCGTTGATAATGCCATCAATTCCACCGTCGCCGCTTTTGCCAATAGCGCGACCCGCATCCTGACGGTTGCCGCCGTAGCCCATTTTGATGAGTAAATCGACCACCAGTTTTTCAAAGAAGGTCGGCGAGGCTTCTTTAACGGTTTCCAGCACCTCCTGCTCAAGATTGCGGCATAACAAACGGTGGGCGGAGGCGAGGATGTCTTCCGGGGTATCGTCGAAAATGATGTCTGAATCCATGTCCAGCGTTTGCCCGCTCTCGGTTTTAGTAGCATGACGGCGATTTTTAAAATCCTGAAATTCGGGGAAAGCCGCCAGTGTGGCGATACGAATGTTGTGCGGATTAGCCTTGAGCAATTGCAACCCACGCTGGGTAATCACAAAACAACCACGGCGCGGCGAATACAACGCCCCCCGCTTGTTTAAGATTAGGAACGCACCCACCCCACACGATTACCAAATACCGATTGCGTGCCGCTGGGCAACATAGCGGTGCGTTCGGCTTCACTGAGTTGGCATTGTTCAGCAAGGATCAGCATTGCCTCACGCAATTTGTGTTCTTGCCCATCGGCTGCGAGTTGCAATAAAGGGCGCATCAAGGTTTGATAGTCGGGTATCGGCATGGGGTTCACCAACAAAAACGCCGCTCTGAAATAAGCGGCGTTCGAGTATGACAAAACGTGTCGGGAAAGGCTATGCGCGTTTCACTAAGCCGATGATGAACAACAAGATAACCGCACCAATTACTGCCCAAATCAAGGTTCCCAACAATGGGCCAACACCCAAGTTTACAGACAAAAGACCGCCTACGAACGTGCCAATGACCGAGCCAACGATCCCCACAATGATGTTACCAATCAGACCGAAACCTGCGCCTTTCATGATGATACCAGCCAGCCAACCAGCAACCGCACCAATACCCAACATGACTAGAATTTGAGTAATCTCCGCACCCATAAGTAGACTCCTTTAAACCGTGGTAAATTTATGTATTTCGGCAACTGCCAAAAACAGTATAGGTGTTAATTTCAAAATTGATCATCCAATTGTATTTATTGGTATTATTAACGGTAGTGATCATCTGACGAATGACAGGTTTACAGCACATGCGGAGGTCATTAAGATGCGACCTGCATTCATTTGCCAATTAAAGGATGAGGAATCAGCTTGAAGCGTTTTGGATTGTTATTATTGCTGCTGGTGCAGGCAATATTGATCTCTGTCAATGTGAATGCAGCGCCTGTCTTGGAAATACAGAATAGCTTAGTGATTCCACCGCATACAGTGAATGGCATCAAAATCAGTGAGCTATCGGCTTTAGCTTGGGATCAGGATGAGCAATTGCTCTACGCCATTTCCGACAAAGGAGCCATTTTTCACTTCACACTCGACATCCAAGGCAATCGCCTGACAGCGGCTAAAGCAGTGTATGCCGCCAACCTCATGGATAAGGACGGTGAACGCATTAAAAAAGGTCGTCGCGATTCTGAAGGTTTAACCTTGATGAATGCCAATAATGGTAAAACCGGTGATTCGCAACTCGTGATTGCATTTGAGGGCATTCCACGCATTATTCGGTTTACCCCACAAGGCAAAGCGATTAAAAACATTAGCTTACCGACTGAGTTGGACGACAAAAACGCCTATCAACACGGTAATAACTCGCTGGAATCCGTCACTTTTCATCCACGTTACGGCTTTATAACCGCTCCCGAAATGCCCCTCAAAGGTCAACCACGCAATTTGCACACCGTGTACTCGACCAAAGGGCAGCAATGGTCGTTCATGGCTTATCCTGCTAAAAACAGCGGTATCAGTGCGATGGAAGTCTTACCCAATGGTAATTTATTGGTGATGGAACGCGCTTGGTCAGGGTTTCCCAACCCATTGGTGGTGAGCTTGCGCTATTTGGACTTCCAACAATGTTCCAAAGATCAGGCGTGCACGCTGCAAGACCTGAAAATGTTATCGAGTCATTTGCTGGTTGATAATTACGAGGGGCTGACCCATATTCAGGGCAATCAGTATTTGATGGTTGGTGATGATGGCAATGAAGATTTTCTGCCCACCACGCTGACCCTGTTCACCCTCGATTTAGGGAAGTAAGAATATGAATGGAAACCGTTCACTGGCCTTGTTTTTGTGGGTATTGCTGGCAGTGCTATTACTGTGGGTAGCGCAACCGGTATGGGTTCCGTGGTTTCAAGCAACCTCCGGGAATGAGCCGCGTGCCATCACTGCGCGGGGAGATCTGGCGGCGGATGAGCAAGCCACGATTGCCATTTTCGAGCGTAACAGCCCTTCCGTGGTGTACATCACTACGGTGGAGCGGGTACTAAACTTGTGGAGCCGTAATATTCGTGAAATCCCGCAAGGCACGGGAACCGGCTTTGTCTGGGACAATTCAGGGCATATTGTCACCAATTACCACGTGGTCGAAGGTCATGACACCGCCAAGATTCGGTTTGCTGACCAGCGTGTTTTTGAAGCCGATGTTGTCGGAGCCAGTCCTGAACACGATTTAGCCGTATTACGCCTGCGTGATATGGCAGATGCTCCGCCACCCGTTCAAATTGGTAGCAGCAGTGATTTGCGTGTGGGGCAGAATGTATTGGCGATTGGCAACCCGTTTGGCTTGGATCACACGTTAACTTCGGGGATTATTTCGGCATTACGCCGTAGTATTGATGCGGAAGAAGGCGGCAGCATGGATGGTTTGATTCAAACCGATGCCGCGATTAATCCCGGCAATTCCGGCGGTCCATTGTTAGACAGTGCTGGACGTTTGATTGGAGTCAATGTCGCCATTTACAGCCCTTCCGGTGCTTCGGCGGGCATTGGTTTTGCTATTCCTGTGGATGTGGTGAATCGGGTAGTACCGCGCTTAGTTAAATACGGGCGTTACACCCGCCCTGTGTTGGGAGTGGTGTTGGATGACAATATCAGCGAACGCATTACTGCCAAATTAAACACACACGGGGTATTAGCGCTACGGGTACAACCGAATACACCAGCAGCACTGGCAGGCATTCGTGAAACCAAACTGACCGCAGAAGATGACCTGATTTTGGGTGACATCATTCAAGCGCTGGACGGGCAACCGGTTAACAATATCAACGAATTAAACAAGCTTCTGGATAACTACTCGCGTCACAGCAAGGTAAAGGTTAGTTTGTTGCGTGAAGGTCGCCAAGCACTGGAAGTCGAAGTGACGCTCTCATTATTCCGTTAACCCATATCCCAAATGCTGGTAGCAACCGGCGGGGTAGGCAATGGCTCAGCAACCATGTCGAGTGAAGCCTCTGCGCTTGCCAACGCCCCCAGTGCCGTGCGCAAACGTGCGGCTAACATCGGTGCAAACGCCAATTTCGTCGGCCATGCCACCGTCACATTCGCAAAGCGCTGCACCATCGGCTGATCAGGGCGGCTACCATCCGGCTGGCAACCTTCGGCACGATCCACCTGCCAAGTCGACCATGCCATGCCCGTGCAATCAACCCACGGCAACAGTTGTGCCAGTTCATGCTGGGTAGCGGCAATCACCTCAACCGCAGGTTTGCCCACACCCTGCTCCGCCGGTTGCCCGCCGATATACCACACCGTGTTGCCATGCTTATCCCAATGCGACGTAATCGTGGCGCGTGGCTTATCACTCATCCCCAAGGCGTGAGCGTAAAGCAGCGGCAACTGCCCGCGCACCATCACCATTTGCAACGGGCGGCGTTGCATCTTAGGAATCAGTGGCGCTGGCTGGCAACGGCAGGCAATATTGGTCAACAGTGCCTCGTTACCTGCCCCAGCGGTCAGGATGATATGCTGAGCAGCAATTTCCAGCACCTCACCGTTCGGTAACACGGCCTGATAAGCATAACCATTGTTAGCGGGCTGCAAACCGGAACGTTGCACATCTACCTGCACCAACGCATCCGCCAACTGTTCACGCAAGGTTTCCAACAATGACGGCACATCCAACACCGGTTCATCCAAGCGATACAAACCGCCGTGAAATTCAGAATGCCGGAACAAGTCGGGGTAAGCGTCGCGAGGCACAGCTTCCATCCGGCTTTGCATCGCTTTGCTGGCAAAAAAACCGGTCATCCGTGAACCGAGTCCGCCCGATGTCCACAATAACTGCGATTCCGCCAATACCTTAACCTTGCGCAAATCGACCGCACCTTCACCATTGAGAGCAGCCCGCCACAAACGCGGCATATCGCCAATCGCTAACGTTGCCCCCGTCACCTTGCCCGTCAGCGCGTACTTGGTGCCACCGTGGATAATGCCTTGGGATGCAATGGTTTGTCCCTTGCCCAATTCATCGGTAACTAACAGCGCATTAACGCCTTGCGCCCGCCATTCTGCCAGCAACCACAACCCAGCAATCCCGCCACCAACGATCAGAACATCAACCTGCATTACCCTTCTTTCTCCATGCTCTGAATGCGTGCAATCGTGTTAGTCGTCGACACCCCATCCACAAAACTCAGCACCACCACATCACCACCGTTATCCCACACGCAACGATTACCGGGGATTTTCTGCGGATCGTTATCCCCGCCTTTCACCAACAAATCCGGTTTAACCGCGCAAATCAAGCGTTCGGGCGTGTCTTCGCTGAAATCCACCACCCAATCGACACACGCCAACGCTGCCAACATCCGCATTCGGTTTGCCATTGTATTCACTGGGCGTGTCGGACCTTTCAGCGCTCGCACCGATTCATCCGTATTCACCGCCACAATCAAACGGTCGCCGAGCTTGCGGGCTTCTTCCAAATACGTCACATGCCCGACGTGCAAAATGTCGAAACAACCGTTGGTCATCACAATGCGTTCGCCGTGGCTGCGGGCTTCTTGCACCGCTGCCAACAATTGCGTTTCGCTGACCACGCCTTTCACCTGTGCATGATGTTGCTGCAACGCTTTGTGCAATTCAGACACGCTCACCGTTGCCGTACCCACCTTGCCCACCACAATGCCTGCCGCCAAATTCGCCAGCCCCATTGCCTGCTCAAGCGGCAAACCCGATGCCATACTTGCCGCTAATACCGCCACCACCGTGTCACCCGCTCCCGTCACATCAAAGACTTCACGCGCACGGGTCGGCAAGTTGTACGGTTCAGCGTCTTGCCGTAACAAGGTCATGCCCTGTTCACTGCGGGTAAGCAACAGATTCCCCAACTCACAACGCGCCAGCAATGCCTGCCCACGTTGCACCAAGTCCGCCTCATCCGCCCATTCGCCCACGGCTTCACGGAATTCAGCGAGATTCGGCGTAATCACCGTTGCCCCCTGATAGGTCGCAAAATCCTGCGCTTTGGGGTCAACCACTACCGGTTTACCCGCCGCTTGCGCCAAGGCAATCAATTCCCGCGCCCGCTCCAGCGTTCCCTTGCGGTAATCGGACAGCACCACCACATCAGCAGATTCCAACAACGCGCTGAATTGGCTGAAGAGTGGCGCATGATCTTGCCCCGCAAACCCCTCTTCAAAATCCAAGCGAATCAACTGCTGATGCCGACTCAGCACCCGTAACTTGGTAATCGTCGGCGCAGTATCCAACGCCACAAAATGGGTTTGCACCCCATGTGCTTGCAGGGTATTCGCCAGCGACCTGCCCGCTTCATCATTACCCACGTAGCCCAGCAACACCGCCTGTCCACCAAGGCTGGCAATATTCAACGCCACGTTCGCCGCACCGCCGGGGCGCTCTTCATTGGCGTTGACGTGTACCACGGGAACCGGGGCTTCGGGGGAAATACGCGAGGTTTGCCCTGACCAGTAGCGATCCAACATCACATCGCCAACCACCAAGATACACGCCCGTTCAAACGCTGGAATCTGTAAGCTCATCGTTATTTTTCACATAAAGCAGGAAAAAACCAAAAGAAAAGTCTACCATAAGGCGCTGATTAAAGATAAACGCAATACGCCAAGGAAGCCTGATGCAAATCGCACAACACACCGTGGTCACCATGACCTACATCCTGACTGACGATCAAGGCCAAGTACTCGATCAAGCGGATACTGCCCAACCATTCGCCTACCTGCACGGTGCTGACAATATTATTCCAGGACTGGAAAAACAGTTAACCGGCAAACAAGCCAACGACAGTTTAGTGGTCACTGTGCCACCTGCCGAAGCCTACGGCGAATACGACGAACGCATGACCCAACAAGTTCCGCGCAGCATGTTTGAAGGCATTCCTGAGGAACAAATCTTCGCGGGTGCCGAGTTTCACGCCCAAACCGGCGCTGGCAATCAAACGATTCGCATCGCTGCCGTGGATGCCAATAGCGTAACCATCGACGCTAATCACCCGCTTGCAGGCGTCACCCTGACCTTTGATGTGACTATCCTCAATGTACGCCCTGCGTCTGAAGAAGAAGTGGCTCATGGTCACGCTCACGGCGAAGGCGGTCATCACCACCACTAAGCCGGTTCAGCGAAAAGCCTCCGGCAGCAACTTCACCTCAACATGCTGTTGCCATAAGGTTTGGATACTGTTCACATGCTGCTGATCGGCTTTACTGGAAAAGAATTGCACGCTGCCCTGCCCTGTTTGCGGGCAGCGTAAATTTTCTTGCTCCAACACTCGCATCAATTGATGCGTCACCGGCGTACTGGTTTCTAAGATAGTCATTTTACCGTGCGTGACATCCACTAGCGCTTCCGCCAGAAACGGGTAATGCGTACAGCCCAATACCAAGGTATCCACCCCCGCATCCAACAATGGCAAAGTATAATGCTTGAGCAACTGGCGTACCGCCGTACTACTAAAATCCCCCGCCTCCACATGCTCCACCAAACCGGGGCAGGCTTGCGTAATCACCCGCACGCCACTGGCATAATCGCGAATCAAATGCTGCAAACGCGGGCTATTCACCGTTTGTTGCGTGGCTAACACCCCAATCACGCCGGTTTGCGTCAGCCGTGCGGCTGGTTTCACCGCAGGCTCAATCCCCACCACCGGAATCGGCAAGGTTTCGCGCAAATACGCCACCGCATGAACCGTAGCGGTATTACACGCCACCACCAACACTTTAACACCTTGTTCCAGCAAGAAATCCGCCACCTGCTTGCTCCGCGCCCGAATATAATCCGAGGTTTTTGCCCCGTAAGGCGCATGAGCCGAATCCGCCACGTAAATCAGGTGTTCCGCAGGCAACAGGCGGTGAATTTCACGCAAGACCGAAATCCCCCCCAACCCCGAATCGAATACCCCAATGGGTTGGGTGTGCCGTGCCGCGTTCACTGTTGCGCCTGCAAATAATCCAACCACGCCGCAAACAACACCGGATCAGGGGAGATCACCACCGAACGCGGCGCTAACGCAGCCACAAACACCGGCTCACCCTGCAAGGTCGAAGCATAGCCCCCCGCTTCCGCCAAGATCAGCGAACCTGCCGCCAAATCCCACAACTTCATGCCCCCATGCAAATACAGATTGCCGCGATTCGCCGCCATCCACGCCCATTCCAGCACACAACTGCCCAAATTACGCTGCGAACCATAAGGTGGGCTGGTCATCAGAGCTTGCTTCAACGCCGGTGACAAACGTTTGAAATCCACAATCGCCACCGCATTACGTAACTGAAACTCACTGGAATGACAACGCAAGGGCTTACCATTCAGCCATGCCCCCTGCCCACATTGCGCGGTAAACATTTCATCACGCACCGGGTCATAAGTCAGCGCCAGCACCACCTGACCATGCTGAAACAACGCCAGTGACACCGCAAATAACGGAATACCCGCCGCAAAATTGCTCGTACCATCCAGCGGGTCAAGACACCACAACGCATCAGCTTCGCGCAACAAACGCTCCTGCTCCTCGCGCTCCATTTCCTCACTCAAAAACGCAATCTCAGGCCAATTCTGAGCCAAAAACGCCGCAATACGCCGATTCGTTGCCAAGTCCGCCTCTGTCAGCAAACTGCCGTCTTGTTTTATCGCGAAACCCACATGCTCGAAACGCGGTAAAATTTCCTCGCGTGCAATATCACGTATCATCTGTGTCAGTGTTTGCAGGTCAGGCAACATGGTTTATCCTTCAAGCCGGAAAATAAAGGATGATACCATGAGCCGATTTCTCAATGAAAAAGACTATTTCCACGGAAAATCAGAATGCACCGGTATTTTGATCACCAACTTAGGCACGCCCGACGCGCCCGACAAAGCAGCGTTACGCCGTTACCTGAAAGAGTTCCTCTCTGACCCACGTGTCGTGGAAATTCCTCGAATTATCTGGAACGTCATCCTGCATGGCATTATCCTCAACACTCGTCCCGCTAAAAGTGCCGAAAAATACAAAACCGTGTGGACGGAAAACGGCTCCCCTCTAATGAGCATTTCCCTGCAACAACAACAAGCGCTCCAGAAAGAGATGGAAATCCGCTTCAACGGACCGGTAAAAATCGCCTTAGCAATGCGCTACGGCAACCCTTCCATTTCCTCCACCCTACTGAAACTCAAGGAGGCGGGAGCAAGGCGTATACTCGTGTTACCGCTTTACCCCCAATATTGCGCCGCCACCAACGCCACCACCTTCGACAAAGTATTTGACGAACTCAAACGCTGGCGTTGGATGCCCGAATTACGTCTAGTGAATCACTACCACGATCACCCCGGCTACATCAAAGCGCTCGCTAACAGCGTACTTACTCACTGGAACAATCACCCACGCGGGCAATTACTCATCATGTCCTTCCACGGCATCCCCAAACGCAACCTGATGCTCGGCGACCCCTACCACTGCGAATGCCACAAAACCGCACGCTTACTCGCGGAAGAACTCAACCTGCGCCCCAACGAATGGCGCGTCACCTTCCAATCACGCTTTGGCAAAGCGGAATGGCTGCAACCTTATACCGATAAAACCATGCAAGCCTTGCCCGCTGAAGGCATCAAACACGTTGACGTAATTTGCCCTGGTTTTGCCGCCGACTGCCTCGAAACACTGGAAGAAATCCGCGAAGAAAACCGCGAATATTTCCAACACGCAGGCGGAGAAACATACCACTACATCCCTGCACTCAATGCCAACCCTGATCACATTCAAGCACTTGCCGACATTATCCAGCAACATACCATCGGCTGGGCAGAAACCTCGCCCAACTGGTCAGAGATTTCACAACAACAACAAGCCGAACAGACCTTACAAAACGCTACTGCTAAAGGGGCAAAAAAATGAACGTCGGGATAATCCTCATCGGCGACGAACTGCTCAGCGGTTTGCGCCAAGACAAACATCTGCCGCAAGTCATGAGCTTCCTGAAAGCTCGCGGCTTGGCACTGGCTTGGGTACGCATGATCGGCGACGATTGGGATTTATTGCTGCAAACCCTGCGTGAAACCATGCAGGGTGACGACATTGTGTTCAGCTTCGGCGGTATTGGCGCAACCCCCGACGATTTAACCCGCCAAGCGGCTGCCGCTGCGGCGGGCGTCAAACTCTTGCGCCACCCGCAAGCCGTTGCCCTAATCGAAGGGCGTTTCGGTGAAGAGGCTTACCCCAATCGCATTCGCATGAGCGAACTGCCGGACGGTGCGAGTTTAATTCCCAACCCCATCAACCAAATTCCCGGCTTCAAACTGCGCCATCACCACTTTGTTCCCGGCTTTCCTAATATGGCATGGCCAATGGTCGAATGGGTGCTAGACACCTACTACGCACAGTATTTCGATACCGCCCCACCGATTGAACAGCGTTGGACACTGCATTCGGTACAGGAAAGCGAACTGATCCCCATGATGGAAGAACTGCTCAGAACCTTTCCCACCGTGCGCATTTCCAGCCTACCCAGCACGGTTGAGCGCCGCAAAATCGACTTCGGAATCAAAGGGCGTGCTGCCGACGTAGCCCCCGCTGCTACTTGGTTTGCAGCACGAATGCTGGCTGACAACATTCATTGCGAACCACAAGCGTGACCACATTCTCGCGCCAATTACTCGCGCCCCAACACTGGCTCACTTGGGCAGGCGTTGGGGTATTTGCCGGAATAGCTTGGCTGCCTTGGCAAGCCCGCCGTTGGCTTGGCAGACACTTGGGCAACTGGATTTACCGCCACAACCGCAAACGCCGCGCAGTCGTGTTAAGCAATTTGCGCTTGTGCTTCCCTGCATTGACTGATTCTCAACGTGAGCAAATGGCGCAAAGCCATTTACAGGAATATGCCAGCGCCATGCTGGATTACAGCCTGCTGTTTTTCCGCGCTCGCCGTCAAGTATACCAACGCACCCGCATTAGCGGACGAGAACACTTGGAGCAAGCCATTGCTGCCGGACAGAATGTCATCTTAATGCTAGGTCATTCGGTATGGTTAGAATTCGCACCTATTGCTATCGGGCAATATTACCGTGCTTACGGCTCGTACAAACCATTTCGCAACCCTGTCATCAACTGGCTGATTGCCCGTAGCCGTCTGCAAGATGTGGAATTTGTGGTAGCGCGTGAAGAAGGCATGATGAAATTGGTGAAAGCGCTAGAACCGGGACGCTTAATGTTCTTTCTACCGGATGAAGATCATGGCAGCAAACATTCCGTGTTCGCCCCGTTTTTCGGCATTCCCAAAGCCACGTTGACCACACCGGCAAGGCTGACGAAGTTAGGTAAAGCGGTTGCCCTACCGATCCTGACATTCTTTAATCCGGCGTATGGCGCTTATGAAATTGTTATCGGTAATCCCTTGCCCGATTTCCCCAGTAAAGATGAAGTTCAGAATGCGCAAACCCTGAACAAAGGGCTGCAAACACTCATCGCCCAACACCCTGAGCAATACATGTGGGTACTAAAACTGTTCCGCACCCGCCCAGCAGACGAACCGTCAGTCTACTAATACTAATTGGTTGTCGAAAACTGTGCTGGAACCATCACCACGGAGACTTTATCGTAAGTCAGACCCTCAATGCTTTTCTCAACGATCAACTTAATGTCTGACTTCATGTCTTCCAAACGGTAAGCGGGATTGTATTTGATGAAAACCGACGCCGAGGATGGCTTTACCTCTTTATCAATCGGGTTGTTTTCAGGCAACACCACGTGTACCCGTGCGACTAACACGCCGTCAATTTGCGATAGCGTTTCTTGTACACTTTGCGATAAGGCGAAAATAAAACGGGTACGTTCTTCCAAGGGAGAAGAAATCAGCCCTTCTTTTTTAAATAACTCACCAACTGTGGCAATTTTTTCTTTGGGATAACCGTGTTGCTTCAGAAGTTGCACTGCTTGGGGAATTTGTGATTTTTCTACGTGCAGAAAATAAGCACCTGCTTTTTTATCGAAAACTTTTTCAGAATCTATTTTGTTATTTAATAGAATCGAAAGCATCGAGTTGGCATCCTTTTCAGCCAAATTACTGTAAAGTTCTGTTTTACAACCGGTGAGAAGCACTAATACCACCGCAATAGCAATATGTCGAAATGTCTTATTTATCATTATCGTATATTCCCGACTTTTAGCGACCAATGTTAATTAAAGCTAACCTGCTTGGAATAATGTTTTAAAACCCTGAGAAACTTGCCCAACAGCAGCAACCACAATATTCATTTTACCCATCCACATCTGAGATTTAATTCCCCACTGACTGAGTATGTGATTGTATTCGCTAGAAGCTAAAAGACTTTCGGCTGATGCTTTTGTCGACTCTTCAATCTGCTTAATCAGATTATCACTTTTACCTACTTCAGGGTAACTTCGGGTCTCGTTACTTCCACTAATTGCTTGTTTTTCAGCAAGATATTCTGAAAACTTAGGCATCGTAGACATTTGTGACATCATACCGTGATAAGACTGATCAATTTCCCCCATTTTATTCAACATAACGCGTTTAAAATCAAATGAATCCGTCGTAACCGGCTCTTGAATCTGCAAGATAGGAGCATCTCGCATAGAAATAGAAGTAGCCTCGTTATGACTTCTAGTCAAAATGTTTTCTAAACGCATTACATCACTAGCAGGTGGCGCGGGTAATTGCTGTTGCAAACTGCCCGTCGGCATCACTGGATTAACCAATGTACTCGCATCAAACATAATCCAATACCTTTAAGTATTAAGGTAAGCAGCAGCAATACTACTTTCATCCTTATTGCCTTTTCTCACTACTTCTTCAAACAGTTCTCTCGCTTCTGCCTTCTCACCTTTTTGGTTTAAAGCAATGCCAAGAAAACATTTAGCGCTCATATGATCCGATTCTTTTGCCAATACATCATCTCGCAATATATGAATGGCTTGATCATAATGCCCTGCATAAATTTTTGAGATAGCCACACCCATTTTTATGGGAGTTTGCTCAACGCCAATAGCGTTAACACCCTCCATAATCGTTTGGGAACGCTGAACATCACCACCAAAACAGGCCATGTAACCCACTTGGGAAATCATTTGAAGTAATTCGACACTAGCTTGCATATTTCTTATCCTAACAATGGCATCACATATTAATGATGCCATTGATTATTTATTGGAACATTATCTTAAAATAATAATTAAATTATTATTGTTCAGATAGACGATACCCAATTAATTAACGGGCAATTGATTGACCAATTGTTTGTGCCATCGTCTTAAGACCAGCCATTGCATCAGAGTTCATCTGATCTTGCATACGCGCTGATTGTGCGGCTACACCGGCGTTAGTCAATTGACGGTTACTCTGCATTTGAGTATTCAATAAGTTGACACTCTCTTGAGTCGCAGTTTGAATCGAAGCGGCTGCTGTAGTTGCATCCATTGTCATATCTCCTAAAATTAATCGTCCATAAAATCAAATCCCCGGTGAAATACCACCAAACGCAGGGAATTCCTAACTTCCTGTTACACATTGCGTTCCATGCTTACTTTTGAACCAACCCTAATGATGGGTTTGCATCCAAAACTGGTCAACGACCTCGCAACTGGCTTCTAATGCCAGCAAAAAGCTATTTAATTTTTCGTATTCATCAGGGGAAACCCCTTGGTTCAGTTCCGCACGAACTTCTGAGGCTGCTTGGTTAAATTTATCCAGAAGCTCATTTTTATACATACCAGACACATCATTTTTGAGGTTCTGCTCGATTTGCAGCATCATCTAGTCTCCCCTTGTTTATACCATAATAAAAAGGAATATCCATTCCGTTGTTAGTCAAAACCACATGATCGGATTTAATGGACTTTATGAAATATTTTTCGCCGATTGCCGACCCTTCCATGTATTTTTTACCGTCTTTCGCAACCAGAAACGGTACTTTGCCGACGCTGACACTGCGTATCGCCAAGGTAATGCGGTCGCGTATGTCAGTGACATTGAGCACAATCGCCGGACCGTCGCCCTGTATGCTAATGAACTCCTGCCGCAAACTTTTTAATTTTTCAATTTCCGACTGCGTTAACTCGCCATTAACTATAACGCTCTTGCCATCCGTTGTGGCAGTGATGCGGCTAGACAGTCCTTTTTTCTCGATGAACTGCACAAAAGACGCCAAATAACCATCTAATGATTGAAAATCAGCCTCTCCAATCGTGCGAATACCACCAACATCATTAAGGATAATAGTTTTAACACGCTCCCAATCGGCATTTTTAGTGACGAAACCTTCAGCAACTAAAATACCCTCGGTCGCCCCCGGCTTGAAGTTAATTCCCGGCTGACCCATAGCACGCGCAATCATATTGGAACTATTGACCATCTCATCTTGCGCCCAGACATACACATTGGCTTTGATGCCTGCATCCTGAATCTTACCCATAATGGCGTTGCGCTCCTCAACCGTGTCGGTGTAACCACGCAAACTAAGCGAACCATCCGCCTCATTCACCAAACTGAAATTCTGTTGCCCCAGTGTTTGCAACAAAACCGCCGCCTGTTGCTCCCCCGAATCTCGCAAGCCCAGCGTTTCCAAAAAACGGTTGAACTGCGGTGCCCAATAAATCAGGTTAGCCAGTAACAATAAACCCAGCCCTAAGAGCAACCAAGTCTTGCCGCTCATGCCTTGTTTAGCGGACACCTTAGCGGCTGGCGATTTTTTCTGTTGAGGCGGAACATGACTACCCTTAGCCACAGAAGCAGCGGCACGTTTAGTAGCACCGGTCTCAGGTGGTGTTTGCGTTTGAGTACGCGGATCAGATACCCGACTATCAGTCACTAAAAATTCAACATTACCCAACTTCACCCGCTGATAAGGCTGTAACTCAATACTTTCAGCCGTAATCTCTTGCGCCTCAACCAATACCGGACGAGCCAGCGGTTGCAACGTAACCGAACCCGGCGTGATCAATAACTGGATGTGTTGATCAGCAATATTGTCGTCATGCAAAATAATGTCACTGGTCATGGAACGCCCAATGACCACGCTCCCGCTCCTTAAGCGAACCGACGCACCACTATTAATGCCGCTGAGGACTTTAAGGATAAATGAGGTATGTTGATTTGCCATTTATTCGGCCTGTTTTTTATTTTTTACGACATCTACCACATCAAAACCCGGAAATTTCTCATCCGTCTTGACATCAAACTCAGCACCCATGCCACCAACAGGATCTTCTGAACTGTAATTCATCACGCCATTTTTATCTTTCCAACGGTACACCTGCCGCCTAGAGAAATCTTGAGTATCCATTACCTTAGCCATATCTAACACTGTGCTGACAAAACGTTCGGGTCCAGTCAGATAAATAATGTTATCCACTTCAGATACTTGCCACTGAAACCGCTCTTCCAACACCTCCAGCCGTTTTAAGGCATTGGTGAATTCTTGCGGTGACATTTTTTTCATACTCACACTCGCGGATTGCACTTCCTCTTCCTTGTAAACAAACAGCGCCTCTTTATCGTAATACCAAATCAAGCCGTAATTTTTGACCAGTTCATTGAAAATCTCCTGGGGCTTGCGATTTTGAAAGTGCAAACTCACCACTTCTTTGACTTTAGGGCTGACCACGATGGGCAAATCTTGTAATGATGCCAAGGTCTTCAACAACTCTGGCAATGGCTCCTGATCAGAAAAGTGTGAATAGTTATCTACTTTCCAAGGCACGGGAGCCGCAACCGCCGAATTACCCACTAAGAGCAGGGATAAAATAGCCCATCGAAACGTGAACAATGTGTCATGCATAGCCAAGTCATCCCCCGGCAAATAGAAACAAACCTAAATCTATCCTGTTGCCTACCAATATTCACGCTGAAGAAGATAAACCGTACTAGAAACCCTACTCAGTGGAACAACACCCTTGACAGTAAACCGTTTAGTCTGAGATTGAGACCGTATGGCTAAAGAAGGTTGAATTTCACCAAGTGTGTCAGCAGACTAATGCGGACATTGCATGTTTTCAGTCACAAACCACGCCTTGCTGTATTTGCGAACAGCAATCAGGATAATAACCATAATGAGAAACCGGCAGATTCTGTTCACACCGATTAAGTTTCCCAATCAAGCGTCCCTTGCCATGCGCTTGAATAATATTCTGCTGAACAAATCATCGGGAATGACTATCCCCGTGGACGACAAGCGCGTGGCTCATTTTCGGATACAACCGGGGGCATCAGACACACAACACCTTTGCCCTATCAGCATGACTTTAGAATTAGGTGGCACGACAGCGGGTTTATGGTTGTCAGCATGGCCGCTAGCTGAACGTATTAAGCAGTTTTTGCCCGAAGGTTTACTCCATCAACTACCCGAAAACCTCGCCATCAGCATTATTGAAAGTGCACTTGCCCCCTTGTTACATCAGGCGGAAACCGGACTGGGATTGCAGTTAACCTTGCAATCCATGTCAGCAGACCCACTCAGCACTCAGTACACGATGCCAATAGGCTTCACGATTCAGATACTTGAGCAAGAAAATCGGCAGGTGCAGCAAGAAGTATTTGGGGTACTGATGCTCGACCCACATCTTTACATGCACATACAGGAGCGCCTGCGCCACTGGCCTTCTGACACCAACCCAGATTGGGAAGAACACGACACCCCGCTGTGGCTTGAAATCAGCCGCGTGGTGTTTTCCATGCAAGAGATCAACCAACTACAACCGTCTGACCTGATTTTACTGGAAGATACGCGCTTCGAGGATGAAGGTTTACTCCGCTTATGCCTCGATTCCGGCTACTGCTGTGAAGCGACGCTCAGCCAAACAACACCCTCAACCCTGACCATTATTACTGAGTGGATGCCCATGTCCGATAATGAACAAAAACAAAACATAGAACACATCAGCCAGATACCGGTACAACTCTCCTTCGATGTGGGAGAAAAAACATTATCATTCAATGAAGTACGCCAATTACGCCCCGGCTATATTTTAGAACTAGGCAAATCACTGCCTGAAATCATCCAGATACGCTCACAACATCGGCTGATTGGCACGGGGGAATTAGTCGAAATTAATGGGCGCATTGCGGTACGTATCATCAATCTGTTTAACAAAAAAGCGAAGGGTAGCTAGGCATGGAAAGCTTCCCTAATCCGGTCATATTACTGGCAGCCCTCACCATCTTGGGGTTAGCGCCATTTATTGCCATTATGGTTAGCTCTTTCGTCAAGCTAGTGATTGTGATGCATATCCTTCGCAGTGCGCTAGGCTTGCAACAAGAGCCACCCAATATTGCCATTAGCGGTATCGCAATTATTCTATCTATTTACATCATGGCTCCCGTGTTCATGGAAACCTATGAACAATTCAACAGCTTTGGTGTTGCTATTGAGGATATTCGCAATCCGTTGCTAATTAATGCCTTAGAAGGCAGTACTGAACCGTTGCGACAATTTCTTATTAAACACTCCAGTGAAAGTGAACGTGAATTTTTCACGCAAACCACGCAAAAACTTTGGCCTGAAAAATATTCAGCGGAAATAACCACCGACCATTTGCTGGTATTGATTCCCTCTTTCATGGTCAGCGAATTAACCACCGCATTTCAGATCGGCTTCCTGATATTCCTGCCGTTCGTCGTAATTGACTTGGTTATCTCTAACCTATTGATGTCAATGGGTATGATGATGCTATCACCCATGACCATTTCCCTACCCTTCAAGCTGCTGCTATTTGTGCTAGTGGATGGATGGTCACGCTTGATCCACGGTCTAATATTGAGTTATTGACGCCATGAATGAAACCGACATCATCCATAAAACCTCCGTGGCAATGGAACTCATCCTGTATCTATCGCTGCCCGCCATTATTGCTGCAACAGTCGTGGGGCTGCTGATTGGTTTATTGCAAGCATTAACGTCGATTCAGGAACAAACACTTCCGCATGGTTTTAAGCTAATCGTGACCATGCTGGCACTCGTAGCAACCGTGCGCTGGCTAGGGCCTGAACTGCTCACCTTTACCGAAAATGCCTTTGATCAAATTGCGCTGATACGGCATCGCTAATGGAAACCGATGCACTGCAATCATGGCTATTGGCTTGGGCATTTACCGCGCCTAGGGTTTTGGTTGCGTTTGCCTTATTGCCGATAATGACTGAACCCATCGTCCCCCGCACCTTGCGCAACGGGGTCATTATGACCATGAGCCTGTTTATTTTACCGCTCACTCACGAGCAGTTTCTCAATATTGAGCTGAACATGCTAACGATGCTTGGCATTCTAGTAAAAGAAGCACTGTTAGGGCTTTTATTGGGTTACACCCTGAGCGTGCCATTCTGGGCCGTGAAAGCGGCTGGCTTTTTAATCGACATGCAGCGCGGGGTCATGAGCGCCTTATTTTTCTCACCCGTCACCGCGAATATGGTGTCACCGCTGGGTGCATTATTTAACCTATTGCTGACTACCTTATTATTGGTATCGGGCGGCTTTTTAATTTTGTTACAAACACTCTATTTCAGCTACCAAACCTGGCCGATAGACCAGTTTTTCCCGCAGTTTACGCTAGAGGTTGCTTCGTTCTTCCTGCAACAACTGGACTTGCTGTTGTATACCAGCGTACTCATTGCCGGACCGTTTATTGGGATGATGTTTCTCGTCGATTTTGGCTTGGGCATGGTAGGGCGCTTTCTACCGCAACTTAACGTCTTCCTAGCAGCGATGCCGGTCAAAAGTGGTTTAGTCTTCTTCATGCTGGCATTGTACATCGGCTTTTTAGCAGAATACCTCAAAGATGGTTTTTTCCGCATGGGGAATAATCTCACGATATTGGATGCCTTATTGCGATGAGCGGTGATAGCAGCCAAGAAAAAACCGAACAACCCAGTTCGCGTAAACTGAAAAAAGCCCGTGAACAAGGGCAAGTAGCACGCAGTAATGACGTTAGTTCGGCACTGATCATGCTATTTACCGTGCTGTATTTTATGCTGGCATGGGACTGGATCATGGACCAGTTCAAGGAAATGTTTAGCATTGTACCCCGCTTATACACCATGCCTTTTCCTCAAGCAGTGGAAATCGGGTTTAAAGCCATGTTTGAAAGTGCCATGTACGGCATCGCCGTGCCGTTTGCGATGATCACCGTAGTCGCGGGTATTCTCGGCAATATGGTGCAGTTTGGTTTTGTATTCTCCTTCGACCCGGTTATCCCTAAACCCGAAAAAGTCAGCTTATCCAGTGGCTTCAAACGCATTTTTTCTGCCAAACAATTCGTCACGACCTTACTCTCACTGTTGAAAACCATCATTATCGGGGCAATTTTGCTGATTGTACTGCACATGGGGCTTAGCGAATTATTACATTCCATCAAACAGTGCAATGTTGAATGCCAACAAACCGTCGTCGAAGACTTAACCAGCCAACTCATGCTGTTCATTTTGCCCATGCTATTGTTCATGGCGGTGTTGGACTTCTTGTTCCAGAGACAGGAATTCATTAAAGATCAGCGCATGACCAAAGAAGAAGTCAAAAAAGAAATGAAGGATATTTTTGGGGATCCGCATGTGCGTTCCGCGCGTCAAGGCATTCGGCGTGAACTCTCCGAACAGGACATCAAGAAGCGTATTAGTACCGCTCGGCTGGTGATTCTCGACATGGGGGTTGCGGTTGCGTTGCAATACGAGGCAGGTACTACGCCTCTGCCCATTATCGTGGCTATCGGTAAAAATAATATGTCACGAAAAATGGCGGAAATTGCCGTCATTGAAAACATACCGTTAATCAGTGATCCGGGGTTAGTGCAAGATTTGCTTAGCGAGGGCAAATTAGACCAATACATACCTGAAAAAACCATTGATAGAGTCGCTAATTTATTGCGCCAACACCAAGGGAAGGCAAAAAAATAAACATTACAATGCATAATTTAAGACAGGCGTACCCGATTTCACGATAGGGATACCCCACCTATTGACCGCTTCCTCATACAATGGACGTATTATGGAACAAGAAAAACAGCAAATGACCTTGGCTCAGCGTTTACGAAAAAGCTGGGCAGATTTAAGACAAACTAACGTGCGGGCGCAAGCACACTACACGGTTTTCCGTACCACGCAGCATATAAAAAACAAACATGGCTTGGTTAAACGATACCAGCAACGTTTTATCGCAGGGTGGGAAAAATGGCTGGGTATTGGCGCCGGTATCACCGGTTTATTAATGCTCCTTAACCCTGACGGTCTGTGGCGCTGGCAGTTTGTGCTCGTCCTTATTGGCGTACTAGCCGCCCCTCTGTTAGCGGACTTGTGGCATTCGCTTAAAAAAGTATTCACCGAATACCCCGGCAAACAGCTTATCGGACAGGTGATCACGCTTGAACAAGCGCTTGTGGATGGCATCGGCAGTATCCGTTTAGATAATTTGGAGTGGCAACTGGCGGGAGTCGATTGCCCTGCCGGAACACAGGTAAAAATTATTGCCATTAATGATAGGACTTTATACATAACGCCCCTAAACCCAACCGCATAAGCCATTACAAGGATCAGGAGCACCGTTTTAATGCAGTCCAGCGCCTCACAAGATTTTCTCACCAACCTAACGCGGCGCAGTGACATAGCGCTGGCGTTATTGCTGGTCGCGATCATTGCCATGATGATTTTGCCCATGCCCACCCTGCTCATGGACATGCTGATTGCTTTGAATATGAGCATTGCAATCTTATTGATGATGTTGGGCATTTACATTTCACACCCACTGGCAATCTCCTCATTTCCCTCCATCTTATTACTAACCACACTATTCCGCTTATCCTTAAGTATTGCCACCACCCGTCTGATTTTATTGGAAGCAGACGCCGGTCATATTATTCAAACCTTCGGCGAATTTGTGGTCGGTGGTAACTTGATCGTGGGTTTAGTCGTCTTCCTGATCATTACGATTGTACAATTCATCGTCATTACCAAGGGTTCAGAACGTATCGCTGAAGTCAGCGCCCGTTTCTCACTCGATGCCATGCCCGGTAAACAGATGAGTATCGACAGTGACATGCGGGCAGGTCTCATTACCTTAGCGGATGCCCGTCACCGTCGTTCTAATCTCGAAAAAGAAAGTCAGTTGTACGGCGCACTCGATGGCGCAATGAAATTCGTCAAAGGGGATGCCATTGCGGGGCTAATCATTATCATGGTCAACCTCATTGGTGGCATCACCATTGGCACGATGCAACGTGGGATGCCGATGGGAGAAGCGGTGGAACTCTATTCTATTCTCACCATTGGTGACGGCTTGGTATCACAAATTCCTGCCCTGTTCATTTCGATTACCGCCGGTATTATCGTTACCCGCGTGCGTGGCGAGGATGATAACAATCTGGGAACAGACATCGGTGGGCAAGTACTCGCACAACCCAGCGCTTTGCTAGCGGCTGCTGGTATCGTTGGTGCAATGGGGTTAATCCCCGGTTTCCCCACCATCGTGTTCTTTTTCCTTGCCATTTTGCTAGGCTTTACCGGTCTAGCAATACGCAAGGTACAAAACCAAATGGAATTTGCCGATGCTGAAATCACCACGGTGATCGGTCAGCAAGACAGCAGCAAAATGGCACTTGCCAGCAACAGCGAAACCCATACCGCCTTGGAAGATATGCAGCCGCTCTCACCTGCCTTGGTCGAACTGCCTACACAAGCCAAAAATTTGTTCTCACTCGAAACCCTGAACCAAGATTTCATGCGTATCCGCCGTGAATTCTATCAAGACATGGGCGTACCATTACCCGGTATCAGTGTGCGCCTTGCGTCGCAACTGAATAATGATGTCTACCAAATTTCAATTCGCGGTGTACCTGTCGCCCAAGGCAATCTCAAACCAGCAAGCGCAACAGCGACAACAACCGCATTACCGACACCCCTCGGTGACAAAGCATCTGCTGACTTGGTAGCCAGTGGCACACGCCCAACACCTGACAATATTCAAGCCATTAGCCTTCATCTCGCGTATGTATTACGCAAACACGCTTCGGAATTCATTGGCATTCAAGAAATGCACACCCTCTACAACAAACTAGAGCAATCCAGCTACGCGGAACTCGTGCGCGAAGTACAACGTGCGGTCAACACCCCCAAAACCGTGGATGTATTCCGACGTCTGCTGAATGAAGGCATATCCATTCGCGACCTCCGCCAAATTCTCGGCACACTGGTCGAATTTGGTGAAATCGAAAAAGACACCAGCATGTTGGCAGAACGGGTACGCATCAGCCTCAAACGCCAATTGTCTTACACCTTCACCAATGGTACTGGGGTATTACCAGTCTACATGTTCGCCCCCGAAACCGAAAAACTGTTGCAAAACAGCCTACGCCAAACCCCCAATGGCGTATTTTTTGCGCTTAATCCCGATGCCACCGAACAATTCACCAAGGCATTGCGAGAACTCGAAAGCGAACACGCTAAAGCCAAAGTGCGCCCGGTTATCCTCACCAATCTGGAATTGCGCCGCCATATTCGTCGCCATATCGAAACCAGTTTCCCCGACTTGCCCGTCATCTCGGTACAGGAACTCACCACCAGCATTTCCTTAAACCCGATTGGCGAGGTCAGGCTGACATGAGACCACGCACCCCACTGAGCCACGTCACCGAACGCTTGCGTAACAATCTCGAAAAATGCACACCATTGGTATTGCACGGGCGCATTGTGCAAGTCACCGGCACGGTAGTCCGCGCCATTGTGCCGCGTGTCAAACTGGGTGAATTGTGCCTGTTAAAAAACAACGGCGATCCACGCGAAATTCCAGCGGAAGTGATCGGTTTTGAGCAAAATATTGCACTGCTTGCACCGATAGGCGATATGCAAGGCGTGTCCGCGCACACCCAAGTGATTACCACTGGCAAAATGCTGGAGGTCGGGGTTGGCGAACATCTGCGCGGCTGTGTACTCGATGGCATTGGGCGTGTACAAGAAACCCCCGGCAGACCCTTACCTACTTTCAGCGAATACTACCCAATTTACGCTAACCCTCCCGATCCACTCGCGCGTGATCGGGTGAGCGACCCGCTCTCCTTGGGGATTCGTTCAATGGATGCACTGATTACTTGCGGCATCGGGCAACGCATCGGCGTCTTTGCCGGTGCAGGGGTTGGCAAAAGTTCTTTACTCAGCATGTTGGTGCAACACGCCAATGTCGATGTTTACGTGGTTGCCCTCATCGGCGAACGTGGGCGCGAAGTCCGTGAATTCATGGAAGAAGCCCTAGGCGAGGAGGGTATGCAAAAAACCATCCTCATCGTTGCCACCTCTGACCGCCCAGCGATTGAGCGTCTCAAAGCCGCTTATGTTGCCACGGCGGTTGCCGAATATTTCCGTGACAAAGGCAATAATGTTCTATTGCTGATGGATTCACTTACCCGTTTTGCGCGGGCGCAACGCGAAATCGGCTTAGCTGCTGGGGAAGCGCCCGCCCGACGTGGTTTTCCACCCTCGGTATTTTCAGAACTGCCTAAACTGGTCGAACGCGCAGGCAATTCAGACAAAGGTTCAATCACCGCATTTTACACCGTGCTGGTGGAAGGCGACGATATGAGTGACCCGATTGCCGATGAAGTACGCTCCTTGCTGGATGGGCACATTATGCTGTCACGCGATCTGGCATCGGGCAACCATTATCCAGCAGTCGACATCCTCGCCAGCCTGAGCCGTATTATGCCGCAATTGGTCAGCACGCAGCACCGCGCTGCGGCAGCACATCTGCGGACGTTGTTGGCAAAATACAAGGAAATCGAATTTTTGTTGCGGGTCGGTGAATACAAACATGGTTCCGACCCGTTGGCAGACGAAGCCATCCGCAAAATGGATGAAATTCTGCGCTTCCTCAAACAACCTTCCCACGAATATTCCAGTTTTGATGACACCATCAACTGGCTCATACAACTGGCAGGATAAGCGTCATGAGCTTAGAACAGTTAAAAACCATTCGCGCCCGCCGCATGGAACAACGTTTCATCGAATTACAAGAACAACGCCGTATCTTGCAAACGCATGAACAACAACTGCATGAAAAAGAGCAGCAACTGGTCAGCTTCGGACAGTGGCGGCTGGAACATCAAGAAGCCCTGTTTGCCAACCTGAAAAATCAGCCGTTTGCCCCACAAATGCTGTTTGAATACCAGAAAAATCTGGAAGACTTACGCTTGGAAGAAGAACGCCTACGTGCTGAACTTGCCGACGCCCAACAAGGCTTGCAAGCCGCTGCCGCCCAAGTACAAACCGCACAACAACATTCCAGCGAAGCCAACCTGAAACTGGAAAAGCTCAAGGAAATCATTAAAGTGCAGGACGATAAAAAGGGTGCTGATTCTGAATAATGTCAGAATTTAGAGTAAACTGATTGATTTC
>CAYNNA010000025.1:18126-26815 GCA_964398375.1 uncultured Thiothrix sp. | reverse complement strand
ATGCCTTTAACTCATTGATCCGTGAATCAAAGGGCTAGGCTCTGAATCGCTGGTTTTATGTATCCCTTTTGGCAGGGTTTTCACGACCACCCTCCATACCACCAAAGCCTTCTGTTTTTAATTCTGGCAACGGCACCATTTCCAATTGCCCGCCGAGGCGGTGTACTTCTTCGCACAGCTTATCCATGCGCTCATCCATCAGGTGGATATGATCCAACACGCGGTTAACCGCATTAGCAACTGGATCGGGCATGTCTTGGGTTGCGCCATAAGCATCGAAACCCATTTTCTGAGCCATTTCCTCGCGGCGTTTTTCTTGCTGTTTACGTGGGGTAACGATACGCCCTGGAATACCCGTCACGGTTGCGCCTTCCGGCACGTCTTTCACCACCACCGCATTGGAACCAACCCGCGCACCGTTGGCTAACGTAATCGGGCCGAGAATCTTTGCGCCTGCACCAATGACCACATCATTACCCAAAGTCGGGTGGCGTTTGCCTTTCTGCCAACTGGTTCCGCCCAAGGTCACGCCGTGATAAAGCGTGCAATCATCACCAATCTCTGCGGTTTCACCGATGACCACCCCCATGCCGTGGTCAATGAAAAAACGCCGCCCGATGGTTGCGCCGGGGTGAATTTCGACCCCCGTAAATAAACGCGCCACATTCGATAATACCCTTGCCAACCATTTGAAACCGCGCTGCCACAACCAATGACTGAGACGGTGAATGAAAACAGCGTGAACACCAGGGTATGTGGTAACGATTTCAAATACATTGCGGGCAGCCGGGTCACGGTCAAAGATGCAGTAAATGTCTTCACGGAGTCGCGCAAACATGCAATACCTCAGGCAGCAGGGGGGTCAGGGCGCATAGTATGCCTGCTTCTGAAGCATTGCGCCAATCACGACCTGACCCAAGGCAATGCCACCGTCATTGGTGGGTACGTGTTGGTGGGTAAGCACCCGTCGCCCAAGCCCTTGCAAACGTTGGCTGATGCCGTTAAAGAGGATAGCGTTTTGAAATACCCCACCCGACAAGGCGACCGCTTGAATCGCTGGGTATTCCACACACAAACGTTGTGCCAACTCGCTAATAATGTGAATCAAACCTTGGTGGAATTGTGCCGCAATCGCTTCACGGCAATAGCCCGTTTGCAGGTCTTTGAGCAATGCAAACCACAGCGGTGCAGGATCGATTTCCCAACAACCCGTCGCATTTTTTTCCAGACCAAAGGGATAGGCAGGCACGATATTCAGCAAACAAGCGGGGGTAAGCGCTTCGAGTTCAAGCGCCGCTTGCCCTTCGTAGCTGATGGTGTCACGGCTGCAATTCAGTGCGGCTGCCACCGCATCAAACAGCCGCCCGCACGAACTGCTCAACGGCGAATTCATCCCCCGCATCAACATGGTTTCCAGCGTTGCTAAGGGTTGTTGTTGCAGGAATTGCATCAGTTCCAGATCGGCAAAACAGGTACTGACTTCTGACCAGCCGAGCGCGTGCAAATGCGCCCAGGTATTGCGCCAAGGTTGTAAAATGGCTTGCGTACCGCCGGGCATAGCCACCGGTTTGAAGTGTCCTACCCGCTCATAACCGCTGTAATCTGCCAGTAAAAATTCACCGCCCCAGAGTGTGCCATCCTCACCGTAACCTAAGCCATCTAGCACGATACCTAGCACTTTGCCGCCATCCACCGGCCAGCCGTTTTCTGCCATGCAAGCAGCGACGTGAGCGTGGTGATGTTGCACTTCAATCAGCGGCAAACCTTGTTCCTGCGCCCATTGCTGCCCCAGTTGGGTGGAACGGTAGCCAGGGTGTTTATCGACCACTAGCGCTTGCGGTTCATGCTGAAACAAATCGCGGTAAAGCTGCAAGGTGTGGGTATATTCACGCCAAGTACGCGCATCTTCGAGGTCGCCCAAATGTTGCGAGAGGATCGCTTGCCCGTCGCGTAGCAGTGCAAACGTGTTTTTGAGTTCGCCCCCCATAGCGAGAAGCGGCGGTGCATCCGCAAAGCCCGATGGCAAGGTGATCGGTTCAGGAGCATAGCCACGCGCCCGCCGCAAGAGGCGCGGTTTGCCTGCAAGAATGCGGGTAACAGAATCATCGACGCGGTTGACGATGGGGCGATTGTGTAACAACAGGTAGTCGGCGATACCCTGCATTCGCTGGCGGGTTTCCTCGACGGTAATGCATTGCGGTTCTTCGCTGAGGTTGGCGCTGGTCATGATCAGCGGCGTGTCCCACGTTTCGAGTAGCAGGGCGTGGAGGGGAGTGTAGGGGAGCATGAAGCCGATGGTGTGTTGGTGTGGGGCTATGATGGTGGGTATCGCTTGCGCTCCACCCACCCTACGTTCTAGCAACACAATCGGGGCGTGCTTGCTTTGTAGCAACGTCGCTTCAGCTTCGTCCACACGGCAATACGGGCGAATGGCGTCTATATCCCGCACCATCAGCGCCAGCGGTTTCTGATAGCGGCGTTTACGACGGCGCAGTTCGGCAACGCTGGATTCATTCGTGGCATCACACACCAGATGTACGCCGCCCAAACCCATCAGCGCGATAATGCGACCTTCACGTAACAAGCGGCTGGCGGTGTCGATGCAATCACGTTCCGCAGCGGTTGGTTCAATCCCCTGCCCTGCCATGTCTTCCAACCACACATTAGGGCCACACATCGGGCAAGCATTCGGTTGCGCATGAAAACGGCGGTCGGCAGGATCCGTGTATTCGTGCAAACAGTCGGGACATTGCGCAAAATCCGCCATGCTGGTATTGGCACGGTCATAAGGTATCGTGCACACAATGCTCAGACGCGGGCCACAATGGGTGCAATTGGTAAACGGGTAACGGTAACGGCGATTGCTTGCATCGAAAATATCCGCACGGCAAGCGCGACACATTGCCGCATCCGCCACTACTCCGGTATGAATCTCGCCGGATTCGCTGGCAATAATGCGAAAATCGTCATGCGGACAAACAGCCTCCAACACGGTGGTCTGGATGCTATCAATCCGTGCCAAGGGGGGAATATCGCTGCGTAATTGCTGTTGGAAATCAGCCAGTGCCGTATCACTACCCCACGCTTCGATCAGCACCCCGCTGCTGTCATTGCGCACCGTTCCGGCAATATGGCACACCTGTGCCAAGCGCCAGACATTCGGGCGGAAACCCACTCCTTGCACCAAACCCGTCACGCGAATGCACTGAGCCATTATGCGTTAACCATCAATCCGCGCCGCCAAATGCGCCCAGTCAATTTCTTGCAAAACCCTCGCTTGTTGTTGCACGTAATGTTGCTGCATCGCTGCCTGCTTTTGTTCCGGCGTTACCATCCCATGAAACGGCAACATTGCCTCGTAAGCGGCATCCTGATGCACTTTGAGCGGGGTCAACACATCTTCGCGGCGCGTATAGAAAGCATCCTCGCCTTCCTCGCACGTTTTACCGAACACATTAAAATGGCGACACGCCAACGGACGCATCGGGTGAACACTGCACACCCCCTCCAGCAAAAACGGGCAAGGCTGACCTGCAATATGATTCGCCAGTTGCGGTTTCAAGCGGGTACGTGTCTCTGCGGGCATGGTTTTGGTGACATACCAATACAGCCCCAGCAATTCCAGCGGGAAAATCGGAATGGTGGTGTGGCTCTTGCAGCAATTGGAACAGCCTTTGGCACAGGCGAGTTTGCGCCCGTTGCGTTCTTCTTGTTGAATACCTTTGGCGACACCGACATCCGCGCGGTAATAAGCGTCGAAGGTATAACCTAGCCACTTATTTTCAGCTTCAGCAGCGGGAAACTTAAGGCGTTGGGGTTTGCCGTAAGCGGCTTTTTTGCTCATGAGCGATTCCCTGTATTGTGGTATTTCTTAAAGTTCTCCGCCTGCGCGAAGATTTCCTTGTACACCTCATCGCGGTCAACCGGCGGGTAGCCGTATTTAGCCAGCAGCATAATCAAGTCGACTTTCAGTTCTGCCTTAATGTCTTCGCGCTGGTTCCAGTCGGTGTATTTGCTTTTGTCATCGACTACCGCTTTCACGGCTTGCGCGAGGGTTAACAGCTTGTCTTCTGGGTAAGTGAAGTCGTATTTGACCGCCAGCCCCTTGAGGATGTCGTAGAACGCCTTTTCCTCGAAGTCGATGCCAAGGTCGGCAAACGATGCCTTTTCGCGTTGCAGGGCGTGGAACAGGTCGATAATTTCATTGGCGAAATCATCCAGCACGTTACTGACCAGCACATTCTGTTCGTCGCGCTCATTGTAACGATCCACCAGTGCCTTGAACTGTTTGGAGAAGTCCACGCCCTTGGCGCGGTTGGTTTTCTTGAATTCGGCAATGGCGCGTTCGAGTAGCTGTTGCAGCAGTTTGATTTTGGTGTTGGGCAGTTTGATCTTGTCGATTTTGGCGAGGTAAGCGTCCGAGAACAAATCAACCTCAGCGGCAGTGTCTTCGCCCAGTTTGAAGATTTCTTCCACGCCATCGCTTTGCAGCGCGTCTTTGATCATTTCGCGCACTTTGGCGTTCATTTGCGCGGTATCCGGGGCATTGCCACGGGTGAGTTTGAAGACGATGGAGCGCACCGCTAGGTAGAAGTGGATGCGGTCACGTTCGCCCTGACTGAAAGCGTCACTGCCGCAACAGATGTCGTAAGCGGCTTTGAGGCGTTTTACCAACCCCATGAAACGCTGTTCGAGCTTTTGGGTGAGCTGCACGAATTCGGCGGCACGGTTCAGGCATTGCAGTTGCGCCATCGGTTCATGGCTGAAATACGCGCTGCTATCGAAGGGGTGGAACAGCTTGTCCAACAAGTCGAGCTGGTCTTTGGCTGCGATAATGGATTGCTGGATTTCCTCGAAGTTGTCTTCGTCACCCTTGGAATATTGCTTGAGGGCTTCGTTCATCTGGCGTTTGATGCCGATGTAATCGACCACCAACCCCTTGTTTTTGCCTGCAATGGTGCGGTTGACGCGGGAAATGGTCTGAATCAGGCTGTGGCGCTGGATGGGCTTGTCGATGTAGATCGTGTCCAGTTCCGGCACGTCAAAGCCGGTTAGCCACATATCCACCACAATGGCGATTTTGAAATTGGATTTGGGTTCCTTGAACTGCCGATCCAGTTCCTTGCGGTATTCCTTGGTTCCCAGCAGGTCGTACAGCGCCTTCGGGTCATCCTGCCCGCGTGTCATCACCGGTTTCAGGTATTCGGTTGCCCATTGCGGGCGCAGGGCGATGATTTGCTGGTAGAAATCCCACGCGATTTCGCGCTTGCTGCACACGAACATCGCCTTGCCTTTGAGGGTTGCGCCTTCTGCTACACGGTTTTCGTAGTGTGCAACGAAATCGGCAGCCAGTGCCTTGAGGCGGTCGGGGTCGCCGAGAATCACGCTCAGGGTGGCGGAGGCTTTTTTGCTTTCTTCGATCTGGTAGTCGCTGGCTCCTTCTTCCGCACAGCGTTGGTAATAGGCTTCGATGTCTTTCAGCTTCTGGTTGTCGAGGATGACTTTGGCGGCGCGGCCTTCGTAGACGATGCGCACGGTGATGTCATCCTTGACCGATTCGGTCATGGTGTAGCTGTCGACGATCTTACCAAAAACTTCCAGCGTGGCATCCACGGGTGTGCCGGTGAAGCCGACGTAGGTGGCGTTGGGCAGCGAGTCGTGCAGGTATTTGGCGAAACCGAAGGTACGCTTCACGCCTTGCTCAGTGACGCGGATTTTCTGGTCGAGGTTGATCTGGCTGCGGTGAGCTTCGTCGGAAATGCAGATGATATTGTTGCGCTCACTCAGCAACTCGATGTCTTCGGTGAATTTGTGGATGGTGGTGAGGAATACCCCGCCACTGGTACGGCCTTTGAGTAATTCACGCAACTGGGCGCGGCTTTCCACGCTGGTGATGCTGTCGTCGCCGATGTAGCTTTTGGCTTTGACGAATTGCCCGGAAAGCTGGTCGTCGAGGTCGGTGCGGTCGGTAATCAGCACGATGGTGGGGCTGGCGAGTGCCACGCTGCGCATCAGCAGGCGGGCGAGGAACAGCATGGTGTAGCTTTTGCCGCAGCCGGTTGCGCCGAAATACGTGCCGCCCTTGCCGTCACCGTGGGGTTTGCGATGGGCAAGAATATTCGCGTAGAGCTTGGTGGCAGCGTAATACTGCGGGTAACGGCACACCACTTTTTCTTCCTTGCGCGATGCGTCCGGCAGGTAGATGAAGTTGCGGATGACATCACGCAAGCGGCGTTGGTCGAACAAGCCTTGAATCAGGGTGTGCAGGGACGAAATGCCATCCACCGCCAGATTTTCATCGCCCGTGACCTTGCGCCAAGCGTAGAAAAATTCGTAGCGGGCGAACAGCGAGCCGACCTTGCTGTTTACCCCGTCGGAAATCACGCACAGCGCGTTGTACTTGAGCAGTTCGGGAATATCGCGGCGGTAGCGGGTGGTGAGTTGCACGTAAGCATCGTGAATGGTGGCTTCTTCGCGTATCGCGCTTTTGAATTCAAACACCACCAGCGGTAAGCCGTTGATATAGAGGATCGCGTCGGGGATGCGTTTTTCGTAGCCTTCGATGTCGAGCTGGTTGACCAGTTTGTAGCGGTTTTTGTGGTGGTAAGCAGATTGCGTCTCGCTGATGGTTTCGATTTTGTCTGTGTCGGGAATGCGTTGTGCGCTCAGGTCGCTGTAGTCGATGAGCTGGATGTAGAGGTCTTTCTGGCTGCGGTCTTCGCGTTTGAGCAGGAAGCCGTCGCAGACCAGCTTCATGATGGTTTTGTTGCTGTCGTACAGGTCGGAGGCGGGCAGGGTTTGCAAACGGCGGATGATCTGTTCGATTTCGCCAGCGGTGATGCCGTCGGCAGCGTAGCGGTTGGTGAGGTAAGCACGGAGGTCGTCTTGCAGTAGGGGCGATTCATGAATCGCCCCTACATCCCGCAGATATTTACCAGAAACATGCGGGTAGCCCTGTGCGCCCAGCAGGGTGATGATGGCTTGCTCCAGTTTTTCCTCGGTGAATTTGCTCATAGCTTCACCACAATCGGCGGGTTGCGCACCTGATAACGTTCATCCAGCACGCAGGCGTTGATGAACAGGGTCTTGCCGACTTTCCTTTTGCCGTAGCCTTCGTGGATGTGACCGCTGGCGTGGATGCGCGGTTTGATGCGCTTGATGATGAGGCCATATTCTTTGAGGATGTGTTCGGCGATGTTGCGGCGTTTGTCTTCAAAGCACCAGTCGTGGTTTCCGGCAATCACGATCTTGTGGGTGAAAGGTTGCGCTGCCATGAATTCGGCGAAATTCAGCGTATCGTCCAATGTGCCGCGCCCGGTGAAATCGCCGCAGTGGATCAGTACATCGCCTGCGCCGATGGTGGGTAAGCGGTCGTGCAGGGAGTGGGTGTCGGAGATGAAGGTTAGGTTCATGCGTCGGACTCCCGCAATTTTTCCTCGATGAAGCGTTGCATGGCTTCTTTGTTGGGTAACTCAAGCTGGTATTTGGAAACGAACAGGTTGCTATCCATCCCCGCCAAGGCATATTCCACGAGCGCATGATCTTTGTCGGTACAGAGCAAAATGCCAATCGGTGGGTTATCGCCATCTGCCATCATGTTTTTCTTGTACCAACTGACATAGGTGTTCAGTTGCCCGATATTTTCATGGTTAAACTCAGCCAGTTTTAACTCGATGAGCACATGGCATTTTAGAAGCCGATGGTAAAAAACCAAATCCACGAAGTAGTGACTGTTCCCGATCAGAATCCGCTTCTGGCGGGACTCAAAACAAAAACCATGCCCCAATTCCAGCAGGAAGTCCTCCAGTTTGGCGAGCAATTGCTCCTCCAAATGCGACTCGCTCATCACCTCTTTGGGTTTTAGACCAAGGAACTCGAATACATACGGGTCACGCACGGTCATTGCGGCAGTCTGCTGTTCTGCTGCTTGTTGGGTCAGGGTGGCGAGTTTGTCTTTATTCAGCGACAGGGAGGAACGCTCGTAATACAGGCTGTTAATTTGTCGCTTTAATTCACGTACCGACCAGTTTCCCCGCATCGTTTCTTGCTCATAAAACGCACGCTTGTCGTCATTTTCAATAGCAACCAGCAAATTAAACTGGCTATAAGAAAGTCTTGAAATCAACAAGTTAGCTTGTATTCCAGATTGTGCGGACACTGTCCGCACTTTTGCATTGCTCATCAGCAATGGGGCTGGTAACTGCTGGTAAACAACCGCTGCAATTTGTGGATACGTCTTAAAGAACTTAATGTAATCATAGAGTAGTCGACGACTGCAATTACTGACACCGACGAGGGACTTCTCTAATTCAGCTAACAGTTTGTCACCATAGGTAGCGCGATCACCGCCATTAAGCTGATATTCTGCGATGCAAAAGCCGATGCACCAATTACGCAGGGTCAGAGAAAGATTGACTGCATGACTGGCTTGTTTGGTCAGCTCGGTGTTGATGTTTTGGATGGCATTGATCAGGGTGTGAAAGTCGGGGTGGGTGGTCATAACGACTCCTTCGCCAGCGTGTGCGTTCGTGGTTGAGTTGTCGCAAATTTTGCGACAGTTGGAATTTTACCCACATTACTTTTGAAAAGTGCGGAAGTGAAGATCATGCTATCGCCTCCTCCACCAACCGCTCCGCCTCTGGAATCCGCAACTCACCCGACAACAACTTCGGCAACAGCGTATCCCGAA
>CAYNNA010000025.1:0-18026 GCA_964398375.1 uncultured Thiothrix sp. | reverse complement strand
GCCTCTGGAATCCGCAACTCACCCGACAACAACTTCGGCAACAGCGTATCCCGAAGATTAGACAGAGTTACGTTGGATTTCGTTAATTCACCTTGTTTATCTAAAATTGATGATATTTTTTTGTCGAACCGATCAACCACTTTTTTTGCTGGTTTGATTGATAAAAATGCTTTAATCGTTGGTGTATTCCAACTAGGAAATGTAGAACCTGTTGTATATCTTAAAAAATCAGGCAAGGAGCTTTTAAAAAACTGATCAACAAAAGCTTGTGAATATTTTCCTCTGAGCGCACAGACACCTCTGCCAAGACAATAAACACCATCACTCTTAACATATCGTCCAGTTGTACTGCCACGAACACAAACAATCAAATCATTATTCTTTGAGTATTTTGTTGGTTCGGTTGTCCATTTCATCCTTTCAGTAAAATACTCACCAAATTCAACTGGCCCATTAACCAATGGCGTACCAATACCAAGCACATTATAGCTTTCACCTTTTGGCGATTGACCCATTATTATTTCGCAATGATCTTCTAAAACCCCAATTTCCCACCCCTCCGGTATCCACCCCATTTCCTCCGTGAACACAAACGCATTCGGGAACAGCGAGCGGATTTCCTCCGGCAGTGGCTTACGCGCATCACCCAAGGCTTGACGGGCGGCGGCTTTGGCTTCGAGTTCGTCCGGTATGGGATTCCCCGCCGCCAGCGCGTTATCAATTACCGGATCGAAGTCCACGAACCAGCTTTTGAACAGGGCTTGCGCCATTGCTTCCAGCGTAGCGTTCATCTGGCGGTTGAGTTCGATTTTGTCGTCGAGAGAGCCGAGGATGTGGGCAATGGCTTTTTGCTCTACGAAACTAGGAAACTTTAAATTAATTTGACGTAATTCAGATTGTTTGATTCCTGTTACAGTCGTACCCGTTCCACGCCCATCAAGTTGATGTTGGACATAATGCGAAAGCATCAGATATTTTAAAAAGCCATTATCCAAAATTCCTTTTTTGCCACGTAAAGTAATAACTCTTTGCGCCAGTGCAATTTTTCTATTATCGAGTCTTGCTATTTCGCCTAATGGTGCTTCTGTGGTCATTACTATATCACCCGGCTGGGGTAATCCACGACACATCCAAGCATCATAATCATCTTCTGCAATGAACTCTGTAACAGGCAGAATTGTTCCGCCTTTAATTATTTTAGCCGTAATCAATGGAATGCCTGAATCTGTCTTCTTCGGTGTTTTACCTCTGTAATCGAGAATTGCATCCATGCAATCAGCCAGAGGATATTCTTGCCATTCACTCGCCATGATTCATTATCTCCCAATGTCCGCCTTTCCTTTCCCCAACCCGCTTAACAAACCCTTGTGTTTTGAGGTCGGCAATCTGTTTCTCTACTGCTCTAGGGGTAAGTTGCAGGATTTCTGCCATTGCTTTGGCTGAGATTTTTGGATTCTCTTTCATCATTTCCAGAATTTTATCCGAACTTTTATCCGAACTTTTATCCGAACCATCGGTGGTAGTGAAGCCTTCGCGGTAGGGGAAGGTGACGCGCAGGTAACTTTCGCGGATTTCAAACACGCTGGCATCGTAGGCTTTGAGGATGCGCGGTACGCCCGACCCAAGGTGTTCCACAACGTCAAGATCGCGGAACACACGCATTAACTCTTTGTTTCTAGGTGAGGAAATGCCAGCGAAAAAATCAGCGTGCGTCACACCATACGGCAAGCTGCCCATCGAAGTGATTTCCACACGATCAGAAAACAGTTCCACTTTAGGCGGCGCACCATTGCTGTAATCATTGTGGATGACCGCATTGACGACCGCCTCGCGCAACGCCGTCCGGTCAATCATCCGTCGTTCCAACCGTTTGCGCGGGGTGATTTTGGCAAAGGTGCGGTTTTCCACCTCCAGCTTTTCCAATACGCGGTCTAACGCTTTCAACAGGCAACAATAGCCGTATTCGCTGTTTTCGCTCAAATCAACGCGGGTCGTTCCAGCGTATTTGGCAACCTTGATCGACACACCGTTGTCATCCGCCAGCAAATACGCCGCGTAATTCAACTCGCCTTCGGGTGTTTTCAGTTCCAGATTGCTGAGGAAGTTGGGGTTGAGTTCATAACCCACCTCCTGATAGTAAAACTTCAGCAGCTTGAACGTCAGGTCATTACGTGGCGAACGCATCATGCCAATGGTGTTACGGGTACGCTGTGAAAACAGCCGCTCAATCATGGTCGTAGGCATGGGTTCGGCGGCACTGCCTACGCGGATGAAGCAGCCTTTTTCCGCCATGCCAAACTGTTTGATGTAATAAGGTTTTTCCGAACCACTAGCGATATTAATCTTGAGGATGTCTTTGCCGTCGGCGCGTTCCAGCACGATTTCAAACAAGCCAAAACAGGAAGGGCGGATATTATTTTTCAGCCGATCCTTGAGTGCAAGCTGGGTCTGGTCTGCGTTCTGAATACCGACCGTTTCGCCCTTGTCGTTAATACCAAGGTAAAGCGTGCCACCTTCGTGGGTGTTCAAAAAGGCGACGACTTCTTTTTCCAAGGTGTCGGTTACGGTTTGTTTGTATTCAATGCGGCTAGATTCAGTCATCATTATTTGCCATTATTTCTTAAACAAGTCGGCGTGCGTACCCGTTCTAGCGAGAGTCAAGTCGTGTAATTCCAGCGACTCATCGTCTTCCTTGCGATAGATCAAGACCCAATCGGGTTCTACATGGCAATCCCGAAAACCAGCCCAGTTCCCGCTAAGGGCATGGTCACACAAAGCAGGCGGCAAAACCTCGTCATTCGCCAGCAGCCCAATGACGGCTTGTACTTTTTCCATATCTTTATGCCGTTTCGCCATGAGCTTGTAATCTTTCTTGAACTTAGATGTTAATATGATTTTCCGCATAGTTATGATTCAGTCATTAAGGTCAGCAAACAAATCATCCAAGTTTGAAAAGGTTTTGCAGTCTTTTCGCGCTTTTGCATCTTCCAATGCCTGTTCCGTTTCCGCATTAGGGGTGTGATCCCAACCAAGAGGACAACGCTCACTGTTTGCAACAGGAAATGGAATAGAACGAGTCTCTGCCACTTGGCGGAGAAAGCTCCGTATCGCTTGAGCAGGACTAATCCCCAGCTCACGAAAGACAGCAAAGGCGGCTTTTTTTTCATCACCAGAAAGCCGTATCTGGTAAGCAGTGTTGCGTGACATAGCTATTACCCTATTTGATCATCATTCAAAAACACCCAGTCAATGCTCAATTCTGTTAATGCCTTACACATTGACGAATTGTTCATAAAACTGGCGCGGGGTGATAATGTGTAATGCCTCGATTTGCACATCCAGCAAATCACTATCCCCACTGATTAGCCTAGGCACAGACGCAACCAACGCGGTTTCAATAAATTTGTCATCATCGGGGTCGCGGGAAAACCTTAATTCATTGGCGATTGTCACCCATGTTGCACTCATCTCGAAGTCATGCAGCAACAGCTTGCGCTCTTCCAGCGTAATGTAACGATCAAACTTAGGTCGCCATAAACGGGTTTCCAACGCTTTGAACGTTTCCATGCAAAAAACCAACTGCCCATTTTCCAATATCCAATCGACGACTTGACCCGCGATACCGTCAGGCTTCAAGGCAAAACTAATCAGCACATTCGTATCGACAACAACTCGCTCAACTTTCATCAGCCAGTAACTCGTCTAAGATTTCATCGGTCAAGCCCTGTTTTTTAGCACGTACACCGATGTCATAGGCAGTTCTACGCAAGCGATCCGCATAAAAACGGCGCATACTTTCATAGTCATCCACAGAAACCATCACACCGACTAGGCGACCACGGCGTAATACCCCGACGGGGGCTTTCTGTGCTTTGTCGATAAACTCACCAAAATGAGTCTTGGCTTCATTCGCAGTCAAGGTTTGCATGATTGGATGCTCCAGTGTTTACTTTCGCACATATTAAACGAATCGTTCGATTTAATCATCTTCATTCAGTCGACATCGCCGTAACCCAACACCGCCAAATTCTTACGAATCACCGCATCCAGCGTCTCCGCCTGCTGCATTTGCTGGTAAAGCGTGCGGGTCAGTTCTTCCATCTTGGTTTCAAACGCGATGCCGTCGTCTTCGATTTCCGCCGCGCCGACATAACGCCCCGGTGTCAGCACGTAGTCATTGGCTTTGATGTCAGCCAGCGTAGCGGATTTACAGAACCCGGCTTTGTCTGCGTAACTGCCGTCTTTCTTTTCACCCCGCCAAGCGTGATAGGTGCGGGCAATCGCGGCGATGTCGTCGCTGGTCAGTTCCTTGTGGGTGCGGTCAACCATGCTGCCTATGTTGCGGGCATCAATGAACAGCGTTTCACCCTGCCGGTCGCGGAAGTCGCGGCTGCTATCCGCCCGTTTGGATTTGGTCAGGAACCACAAGCACACCGGAATCTGCGTGGTGTAAAACAACTGCCCCGGTAGCGCGATCATGCAATCGACCAGATCGTTTTCGATAATCTTCTTGCGGATTTCGCCTTCCGAGTTGGTATTGGTCGACATCGAGCCATTCGCCATCACAAACCCCGCCACCCCGTTGGCGGAGAGCTTGGAAATCATGTGCAGAATCCACGCATAGTTGGCGTTGCCAGTCGGTGGCACTTCGTAGCCTGCCCAGCGCGGGTCACTGGTGAGTTCATCCGCACCGCGCCAGTCTTTCAAGTTGAAGGGCGGGTTCGCCATGATGAAATCGGCTTTCAGGTCGGGGTGCTGATCCTTGAAAAAGGTATCGGCGGGTACATCGCCCAGATTCCCGGCAATGCCCCGGATGGCGAGGTTCATTTTCGCCAGTTTGTAGGTCGTGCCAGTGTTTTCCTGCCCGTAGATCGAAATGTCTTTCTGGTTGCCGTGATGGCTTTGCACGAATTTGATCGACTGCACAAACATCCCGCCCGAACCGCAGCACGGGTCGTAAATCTTGCCCTTGTACGGCTCGATCATTTCTGCAATCAGGTTGACCACGCACTTGGGCGTATAGAATTCGCCACCCAGCTTGCCTTCCGCTGCCGCGAACTTGCCGAGGAAGTATTCGTACACCCGCCCGACCACATCGTTTTCCTGGTCGTGAGTGGTGTCGATATTGCTGATGGTGTCGATCAACGCCGCCAGCTTGCTGGAGTCAAGACCAAGGCGCGAAAAGTAATTGTCGGGCAATGCGCCTTTCAACGCCTTATTGTGCTTTTCGAGCGTCGCCAGTGCGGTGTCGATCTTGAGGGCAATATCGGGTTGTTTGGCGTAGGTTTGGATGTAAAGCCAGCGAGCGGCTTCGGGCAGGTAGAACACGTTCTTCATGGTGTAAAACTCCACCATGTCAAGATACGCTTCCTTGCCTTCGTCGATCAATTCCTGTTCACGGTCGGCGAATTTGTCGCTGGCGAATTTCAGGAAAATCAGGCTGAGAATAACGTGCTTGTATTCGGAAGATTCCACCGTGCCGCGCAATTTGTTGGCGGTGTCCCACAGGGATTCTTCAAAGCCTTTGCCGGATGGTTTGCTGGTCGGGGTTAGTGCCATGATTTGCCTTTTGCGCGGAAATTTTAAGGTGCATATACCTTCAGCAAATGCGCGGTAACTGCTCTCCCGGCAGCATATCAACAATCCGTTCCCCACCGAAAGCGGTTTGCAAGATCACATGCCCGTCGCCTGCCACCACTTCACCGATGATGCAAGCGTGATAACCTTCGGGAATACGTTGCATCGCTGCCAATACCGCTTGCGCCGCATCCGCTGGAACAACTGCCACCAGCTTGCCCTCATTGGCAAGATAGAGCGGATCCAAGCCCAAGATTTCACACATGCCGCTCACAGGGGTACGAATCGGCAAACTCGCCTCTTTCAACACAATATCAACATTGGAACGTTCTGCAAATTCATTCAGCACTGTCGCCAAGCCGCCACGGGTGGCATCACGCAAGCAATGGATGTCGGGGCAAACGGCAAACATCGCTTCCACCAAGGCATTCAACGGGGCGCAATCGGATTCAATATCCGCCTCCAACGCCAAATCACCCCGCGCATTCAGGATTGCCGCACCATGATCACCCAACCAGCCGTTAACAATCACCACATCGCCCACTTGCGCACCGCCAGCGGACGGGCTGAAACCTGCCGGAATCACCCCCACACCTGCGGTATTGATAAACAGCTTATCCGCACCGCCGCGTTGCACCACTTTGGTATCGCCCGTAACGATTTGCACACCCGCTTCATCCGCTGCTAGGCGCATGGATTGCAGAATGCGAGCAAAGGTTTCCAGTGGCAAACCTTCTTCGATAATGAAACCGCAACTCAGGTACAGCGGTTTTGCGCCGCCGACTGCCAAGTCGTTGACCGTGCCATTGATGGCGAGTGTGCCGATATTACCACCGGGAAATTCCAGCGGGGTGACGACGTAGGAATCGGTGGTGAAGGCTAGGCGGTCGCCTTGCGCAACCAGTTCTGCCAGTGGGATGCGGGCTTGGTCTTCGCCCTCTTCCAATAAGGGATTGCTGAAGGTGTGGCGGATCAGGTCATCCACTAATTGATGCATGGCGCGTCCGCCGCTGCCGTGGGCCAGTGTGATTGTGCCGTTGAGGTTCATGGGGTTTCCTTACGTTTTGCCAACTTCCCATACGCATAATACGCCGCGCACGAACCTTCCGGCGACACCATCAGCGCCCCCAGCGGCATCTGAGGATTGCATTCCTTGCCAAACGCCGGGCAATCCCACGGTTTCAGCACCCCGCGCAACACATCTGCACATTTGAGGTGTTCCGGGTCATGGGTACTCGCCGCCGCTTGCAGCTTGAATTTCTTCTCCGCATCGTAAGCCGCATACGCTTCCCGAATCTGGATACCCGCATCGCCAATATTCCCCAAACCCCGAAACTCGCTGTGTTCCCGCGTTTCGTAGACCTCGGCAATGGCTTTCAACCCGGCGACATTACCCGCCTCCGGTACTATCCGCGCATACTGGTTTTCGACTTCACAGCGCCCTTCAGCAAGCTGTTTCACCAGCATCCACAAGGCTTGCAGGATGTCGAGCGGTTCAAAGCCGGTAATCACCAACGGCTTGTAGTAATCGCGGGTCACGAAATCATACGGGTGTGCGCCGATTACCATGCTGACGTGACCGGGCGCGAGAAAACCATCCAGCCGCAAATCGGGGTCAGTGAGAATTGCCCGCATCGTCGCAGGTGTGGTGATGTGATTGCAGAACAGCGAAAAGTTTTGCAGCCCTTCGCGGTGTGCCTGCAACAGCGTCAGCGCGGTGCTGGGCATGGTGGTTTCAAAACCCAGCGCGAAAAACACCACTTCGCGCTCATGATTTTTGCGAGCAATCGCCAGCGCATCCATCGGTGAATACACCATGCGCACATCGCAACCATCCGCCTTGGCTTGCAGCAGGCTTTTGCGCGTACCGGGTACACGCATCGCATCGCCGAAGGTGGTGAAAATCACGCCAGGCTGTTCCGCAATCGCCACGCAATCATCCACCCGCGCCATTGGCAATACGCATACCGGGCAGCCGGGGCCATGCACCATTTCAATCTCAGCGGGCAACATTGACTCGATGCCGTATTTAAACAGGGTGTGGGTATGACCGCCGCAGAATTCCATGATTTGCAGCGGCAGGTCGCGTTGACCACGAGCGACAGGCGCAAGCCGGTTGATTTCCTCCACCAGCTTTTTCGCGGTGACAGGGTCACGGAATTCGTCCATGTACTTCATACAGAAGCCCCGACTTGCCGCATCAGATCGATCTCGGCTTGCATATCACCGAGTTCTGCCAGCAAGGCTAGCGTGCGGGCGGCTTCTTCCTCGTCCAAACGGCTCATCGCGAAGCCTGCGTGTACCAGCACCCAGTCACCGATGCAACTTTCTGCCGGATGCTCATCATCGACCACGCAAGTGATAATGACATCGCGTTTCACCCCGCCGATGTCCACCTTGGCAACAAGGTATTCAAGATCAACCAGTTCGGTAATTTGTCCGGGAATGCCGAGGCACATGCTGTTCTCCTTACGAAAATTTGCCGCGCAAAAAGTCGCGCCGCGAGACATTGGCAGACGGGGGTACGCCGAGCATCAGTTTCATCACTTCCCGCGCTGTCAGTACCGCCGCCGCCTGACTCTCAAATTGTAACACCGGAGAAAACAAGGAACAGGTATAAAACGCACCGACAGTCGGCGCATAATTAGGCTGGCATTCATACTCACCCGACGGCAAGGTCAGTAAAGGCGAATCCGGCATGTCCGCCCCCCTCTCAACTGACGGCAGCCACACCAGATTCATAAACCACGGGGTGATCAATACGCCCAAACAACCCGCATGAATCGGTTGGAAGCCTACCGCTTCGACCTGTAATGCCGGGTTAAGAATCGGCACATCCCGCATCCGTGTCATTTCCACTTCGCGAAAATGCACTTCCAGTAGCGCAATGCGTGGGTCAAGCAGACTCATGCAGCAACATAAATTGATGTTTATCCCCATCACATTCGGGGCAACGCCAGTGATCAGGCAAGGCGGTGAACGCTGTTCCAGCGGGAATTTGCCAGTAATCATCCCCCACAGCGGGGTCGTAGACGTACCAGCAAATCTTGCATTCCAACCGAGCATTATCCGCAATCCGGTCGGCATGACCTAGGTACGAACCTTCAAACGTATTGAGGAGTGTTTTCATTGCAACGCCTCGCGGATTTCTTGCAAACGCTCACGGCTATCCGCCAAATCTTCCGCAGAAGCACACGCCACCAATGGCACGTCCACCACTTCCAGCGTGTTTAAGATCAAGGTATCGCTGGAATTAAAGTACTGCACCCACCACACATGGCGGATAGCGGTGGCGGTAATCCGGCAATTGCCATAACCCCGTGACAGAATCGCCGTTTTACCCACACCCAAGGTTTGCGTAATGCACTCAAGATCTTCCGGCGACAGCGGTAACAACGTTAGGTTGATCACATGCCCTATGTATTGCTGTTGCACCTGCTCCTGCAATTCAGTCAACAAACCCAGCGCATTAATCACCCCTTCAGGCAAATGTTGCACATCAGGCAATGCCAGCACGGGTGCTGTATTCACGAAGGTAGTGTGGCGAATCAAGTCAGGAATTCCCGCCACCTCCAAACTTTCATCAACACAGGTGTTGAGTGCATCCACCGTGCGATGCCACCACACACCGGGCAGGCTGGTTTCCTGAATTTCGATGTGTCCACCATTGCCGGTATCAAACAAAATGCTGACTTCACCCTCACCCAAAATCTGGTTAAGCAAGCGTTTTTCAGCAGACTGTGCGGCGGACAAATCCAGATACCCCACTCCCACATTCAGCAAATCCTGTACCTGTTGCAGCAGGGTGAACACCTGCGGGTAATCCAACAGATCGTCTTGTTCCGGCAAAATCGTGGGGCGATACGTCGCCATCCCCTGCGGCATTTGCATGTAGTTTAATTCATCGTCCTCTTCCGGCTGCGACCCCATGCCGACCACAGGAATTCCCAATAAGTGCATATTCATCATGACATCACCCCCACGACTGGAATACCGATACCGGGCGCTTTCACAGGAACCGGCGCAGCAAGCAGCGCATTAATCTTGCTCAGATACACCCCCCAATCACGCATCCGCGCAATGCTGCCGAGGTAAGCACCTTGGCGCAAAAACAGTAACGCAGGCCATTCGCTAATGTTGTATTTACCCGCCAATTCTCGTGCAAAATTTGCCTCCGCCACCCCAGCCTGCATCCGCCCGCTGAAAACTCGCATCAGCTCCGGTAACACAATCGCAACATCCAAGGTTTCCGGGTAATGCTGCGGATTGGCAGGCAACAAGATAACGCTGTTGTCCTGCTGTTCCGCAAACGCTGCCAGTGCAACATGATCCGCTAGTAACGGGTAGCCTAAATCGTGGGTAAGACGCTCAACTAAACTCATGATACGGTGCTCCTCAAATGTGCGGGTAACTGCGGTTCACGCTCGATTAAATCCGTAAAAAATCCCTCGAAATCATGCCCGTGATGAATCGCATCCAAGGCTTGCAGCGCTTGGGTAATCTGTTGCGCTCGGTCAGGCGTTAAATGCTCTCGTGCCGCACCTTTGTACACCAACAACCAATCGCCCACACTGACTGAGCCAACCAGCATCGTATCCACCGTTTCCGGCAAGCTACCAACAGCCTGCTCACAAATCGCGGCGTATTCGTGGACAGCGACGACCTGCATGGGAATGCCAATACACATCAACCCACCAGCCTTTGCAACCAACGCTCATCACCAATACGGCAAGCTTCGGTTTCACTGGGGCGATAAATTTCGTAGTCGTGCAGGTGTAATGCCGTGGGCGCAAGCGGTTCGACACTGGATTCAGTCGTGCGTGGTGTCGCGGTAATGCCAAACTGCGCCAGATAATCCAACGCCACCTGTATGGTCGGTTCGATTTGCGCTTTGACTTGCGGACGCAAGCTGCCACCAAAATCATCCAGTTCCACCGGTTGCACCCCAATCAGCAACAGGTTGTCGGGGTAACGATCCAGCAATTGCGCCATTGCCAGCACTTCCTGAAAGCCGGTCTGGTGCAAGCTCATTTTCTTCGCCCCCATGAAACGCGGTACTTCATTATCCAGCACTTGCTTGAGCGTACCGGGCGGCAAACCGTAATCCACCGCGTCGAATACCACTAAAACATCGGCTTCCTCGACATATTGCACCAGATAAATGCCTTGCGTACCGCCATCCAACAACGTCACATTGGGTGGAAAGCTGTAATGGGCGTGCAAATGTTCCAACGCCCGCACCCCAAAACCTTCATCAGCCCACAGCAAATTACCAATGCCCAAGATCAGCACATTCGGTGTACTCATGGGCGGTTATCCTTAAACATGCGCCAGCCGCTGATCATGGTACTGACCAAACTTTGGCGCGACATAATGTCTTCGCGGATCGCCACATACACATGGATCATCACAAAAATCAGGATGTACCACATGCCCAGATGATGCCAAGTATGCACATCCTGACTTTGCCCAAACAGTGGAATCACCCAGCCGAAGAAGGTATCAAACCAGCTACCTTCACCCTGCCCTTCGCTATACAGTGCAAAGCCGGTGAAGATCATGAATACACTGCCCAGTGTCAGGAACAGGAACATTGCCACCTGTGCTAACGGGTTATGCCCCTCATACTTGCGTGGCTCTTTTTCCAGAAAGAAATACCAGCGTAATTCAAACAGGGCTTCTTTCCAGAAACTGGCGCGGAAGATCGGCAGGCGAAATAACTGGCGGGCATGGTGATTACCCACAAACGACCAGTAAAACCTTGCAATAAAACCGATGGCAAACACATACGCCGCCGCAAAATGCGCAAAACGGATATAACCCATCAGGAAATGCTCACTCGCCTCCCCCGGCATGGTGGGCAAGGGGCTACCGATAAAATAGCCCGTTACCGCCAGCACGAGGATCGAGAAAGCGTTAAGCCAGTGCCACAGGCGCACCGGTGTTTCATAGACGTAAACCGCCTGTTGCGTAGCCATAACTTACCTCCCGCGAGCAGCACTCCAAACAATCGCCGCTGCTACTATCAAGGCTGCCCCGATCAGAATGCCGACATGATCGGGATTGCTGACAAAATGCACGAAAGCTTCCCATGCGTGGAAATCAGCGTGCTCTCCCGGATGCGCCATGACCGTTGTGCTGGCAAACATCACACCCAATACCATCCAGTTACGTTTCATTATGTCTTTTCCTCTGCTTGCTTAACGGACTTTCACATTAGCCATTTCCTGACCATCAGGACTCATGACATGGGTTGAGCACGCCAGACACGGGTCAAAGCTGTGCAGGGTACGTAGGATTTCCAGCGGCTGATCAGCGACTTCCACTTTAGTATTCATCAGTGCGGCTTCAAACGCACCGATATTGCCCGAAGGGTCACGCGGCGAACCGTTCCAAGTGGTTGGAACCACGCATTGGTAGTTCTTGATCTTGGTGTCCTCGATGACGATCCAGTGACCCAATGCGCCACGCGGTGCTTCGGTAAAACCCACACCTTTGGTAGATTTCGGCCAAGTGGCGGGTTCCCACTTGTCGATATTGGCAGTGGAAGAATCACCCGCTTTGATATTCGCCATGAGTTTGTCTTGGAAGTAACGCATTTTGTGCGCCGCCCATGAGGCCTCCAACCCACGTGCCGCAGTACGCCCCAACGTAGAGAACAAAGCCTCAAACGGTAAGCCAAGCGTACTAAGCAGCCTGTCGACCGGCTCTTTGAATTCGGGGTTGCCTTGTGCATAACCAATGATGTATCGCGGCAAAGGGCCGACTTCCATCGCGTGACCTTTCCAGCGCGGTGCTTTGATCCACGAGTATTTGGCGGCTTCGTCAAGAGCTTCAATGGCGGTGCGTGTGCCTTTGGTGTTGGCTCCCAGTGCGAAATTCGGCTCGGTAATGCCATCCCACGGGTGCAAGCCTTTGCTTTCGTCCGGGTATTTGTACCAAGAGTGGGTAACGAATTCCTGAATCTGGTCAGGCGCACGCAGGTCAATCTCGTGGATTTCATTGAAGTTGCCATTGATGATGGCACCGCGTGGCATCAGCAGGTTGCTGGCAGAATAGTCATTGGCACGGTCGGGAATATCGCCATACGACATCACCGATTTGGAAGACAAACCACCGCCATACAGCCAAGTCTTGTAGAACGAGGCAATTGCAATCAGGTCCGGGATATAGACCTGATCAACAAACTCGATAGTCTGGTCAATAATGCTGGAAATTAGATTCAAGCGTTCGATATTGATCGCCCCCACCGCGCCAGTGTCATGCACATTGATCGCACACGGCATCCCACCCACTAGCCAGTTCGGGTGTGGGTTTTTGCCACCATAAACGGTGTGGATCTTGACGATTTCCTTCTGGAAATCCAGCGCCTCCAAATAATGTGTGACCGCCATCAGGTTGGCTTCCGGCGGCAGCTTGTACGCCGGGTTGCCCCAGTAACCGTTCATAAACGGTCCCAGTTGCCCCGATTCCACGAATTTCTTGATGCGGTTCTGGATGTCGCGGAAATAGCCAGGTGAAGAACGCGGCCAACTAGAAATACTTTGTGCCAGTTCCGAGGTTGCCTTGGGGTCAGCATTCAGTGCCGACACCACATCCACCCAGTCGAGTGCGTGCAAATGGTAGAAATGCACCAGATGGTCATGTACCTGCAAACACAACTGCATGATATTGCGGATAGAATTGGCATTTTCAGGAATCTGGATACCCAAAGCATCTTCCACCGCACGGCAGGAAGTCAGCGCATGAGTGCCGGTGCAAACCCCGCACATCCGCTCAGTAAACGCCCAAGCATCACGCGGGTCACGCCCCCGCAAAATCACTTCCAGCCCGCGCCACATCGTGCCGGTAGAAACCGCATTGCGGATCACATTGTTGTCGTCAAGATTGACTTCGCAACGCATGTGACCTTCGATGCGCGTTACCGGGTCAACGACCACGCGCCGCCCGCTGTTATCCAGATTGAAACCATTGGGTGTATTGATTGCGCCCATTATTGCTCACCTCCCTTGTCTTTACGCTGCGCATGTTTGACAGCACTGACCGCAGCATGTGCGGCAATCGCTGCTCCGACTACGCCAGCCACGCCCATGCCAATCTGGTCAGCGTTGGATTCCACCCCGAATTGCTTAATGTCAGTCAAACGATCATAGAAGCTGCCTTTGTCCCAGAAACCGTCTTCGGAACAGCCAATACAGCCATGCCCGGACTGGATCGGGAACGACACCCCGCCATTCCAGCGCACCGTCGAACAGGCGTTGTAAGTGGTGGGGCCTTTACACCCCACTTTGTAGAGGCAGTAACCTTTGCGAGCGGCTTCGTCGTCCCACTGTTCCACGAACTGCCCCGCGTCGAAGTGCGGGCGGCGGTAGCATTTGTCGTGGATGCGTTGCCCGTAGAACATTTTCGGGCGACCCTGACGGTCAAGCTCCGGCAAACGGTCAAAGGTGAGCATGTAGGCAATCACCCCGGTCATGACTTCGGCAATCGGTGGGCAACCGGGTACTTTGATGATCGGCTTGTCGAAAATGACCTTGTGTACCGGCGTAGCGCGGGTTGGATTCGGCGCGGCGGCTTGCACACAACCCCATGATGCACACGACCCCCAAGAAATGATCGCCTTGCAGTCCTTGGCAACGTGGCGCAGCTTTTCCACGAAGGGCTTGCCGGACTGGATGCAGAACATGCCGTCTTCGTTCAACGGCGGGTTGCCTTCCACCGCAAGGATGTAATTGCCCTTGTATTTGGTCATGATCTCGTCAAGGATGGCTTCGGCTTGATGCCCGGCGGCTGCCATTAGCGTGTCGTCGTAGTCGAGGGAAATCATCGACAGCACCACATCTTTGGCAAGCGGGTGCGCGGAACGGATGAAGGATTCCGAGCAACAGGTACATTCCAGCCCATGCAACCATAAGACGGGGGTACGTGGCTTAGTTTCCATTGCTTCGGCGATTTTGGGTGCAAAGGCTGGCCCCAACCCCAGCGCGGCGGCGGTCAGGCTACAGTATTTCAGGAAGCTACGACGGGTGATGCCTTGACGGCGCATCACCTCGTAAAAGGTTTCTAGTTCAGGCATTGGCTCCTCCCACCTGTGTTAGTCGTTACCAGCGGTAATGACGAATGGTGATGCAAGGAGCGTGCCAATTATCTAAGCATATGTTTCTGAAGTGAATTCCATTTTTTTCGATTTATCAATGGAAAGAAGGTTTGCAACGTTCCATTGTTGCCTGGAAACCTGTTTTCAACTAAAGCTGAAATCCACGGTCAGCGGATCAGGCATGGCTTCAAACGCGCCTTGCACATCCTCCGCTGTCACACCATCCGGCAAGCCCAGTTTGAGGTGGGCGTAGAACATCAGTTCGCTGGACATGGGCGCTGCACGCTGTTCGCTTTCCAGCTCTTCGATATTGACGTTCAAGGCGGCAAGCTGGCGGGTAATGTCGTGGATAATGCCGGGGCGGTCGTGACCCAGCAGTTCCAGCGTCAGCGGGGTGATATGGCGGGAAGTGGTGGTGTCGCTATGCGTGACCAGAATTTGCAGACCGTCGTTTTGCAAGGCGTGCAGGGCTTGTTTCAGATCGGCAAGGTGTTCTTGTGGCAGCGTGACATGAGCAAGACCAGCGAACTGCCCGGCAAGGTGGACCATGCGGCTTTCCTGCCAGTTACCGTGGTGGGCTTTGACGGCTTCGGCAATGGAATTAACCAGACCTGCGCGGTCAGGGCCAAGAACAGTCAGTACCAGTGAGGATTGCATGGGAACTCCTTATTGCAGTTGTAATGGGATGATTGTAACAGGTCAATGCGCCGTACAAACCATGCACGGATCAAACGAGCGCACAATATGCTGCACGCTCACAGGTTCCGTTTCACCGGAACGAATCGGCGCATTCACCAACGCCTGTTCCAACGCCCCTGGCATCCCCTCCTGATCACGCGGGGAAAAATTCCAACTGGTAGGCGCAACAATCTGGTAGTTGAGGATGTGTTTGTTGCGCACCGTCACCCAATGCCCAAGGCTGCCCCGCGCCGCTTCCACCAACCCTACCCCGCTGGCATCGGCAGGCAATTTGGCGGGGTGGAAAAATGCCTCACCGGGTTGGATGCTTTTGAGCCATTGCTCCATGTGTGGCACAACCAGCGCGAGTTCCAGCAGGCGGGCAAGCACGCGGTTTTGTACATTGCCGCCGGATTGGGCGACGAAGGCACGAATCAACGGATGCCCATCCACCATTTGGCGGGCGATTGCGCCGGTTTCGACCACTTCACCCGCAAGTCGCGGCGCTTTATTCCAGCTATACGCCTCCGGTTTGCTGTAGTCGGGCAAGGTCACGCCTTGGCTGGGATGCAACGGTTCAGTGCTGCCGCTCATCCAGCTTGCATGCAGATCTTCACGGATTTGCTCGAAAGGAATCGCGTGGATGGCTTGCGTTTGCGGCTGCCACATGCCTTGCGCAAACACATTATTACCCACCTCACCCGCTTGCCGATACGCGCCGTAGCTCATGAAACGGTCAGTCGCTCGCCCCAATTTATCCAATTCCAGCGCGTGGGCGATGTGCAGGAAATGGAGCAAGTCACTGCTGTGGGGCGCGGCTTGTTCCCGCCAGTTTTCCAGCGCGGCGATGGAGTCGAGTGCGGCGACGGCTTCCAACGTATCACCGAACAGGGTGGTTTCCAGAAAGCGGCGAAATTGCTGCACGATGACCAGCAAGCGCACTTTTTCACGGCTGTCGATGCCTTTGCTCACACCGCCCAGTTGCAGGATGAGGGTGTGCGGCCAGTGTCCGCCCAAGGTTCCCATCAGGTGCAAAAAGGCAGCGCGGGCAGGCAATACGTCGCGGGCTGCCGTGCCTTTGATCGCGGTGAATCGCTCAGCAGTGGCAGCATACCAACGTTCCCCGGCGTACACCGCGCGGGCAAAGTCGGGCATGAAAAACAGGTAGAAATGCGTCAGATGGTCAGCAAGATTTTCGCACGCCAGCAGCAGGTTGAGGCAATGCTGTCCGTTGGGTGGCGCAATCACGTTTGCCATGTCCGCCAGCGCGTAAACAGCAGCTACTGACTGCGACACGGAACAAATGCCGCAAATACGCGGGGTGATGATCAGCGCATCATCCGGTGTTTTGCCCTGCATGATTTGCTCGAAACCGCGATACATCGGTACACGCACCCATGCTTCGCGCACATGATCAGGTGCAATATCGAGCTGGATTTCGAGGTCGCCTTCGACGCGGTTGAAAGGACCGATGAGGGTACGGGTCATGCCACCAATTCCCGCAATTTTGTTTTTAATTCATCGAAATGGGGATGTTTTAAGTCAAACGGGGCATTCGGGTAAGCGATTTTGTAGATTTGATTGAGAATGGCTTTGTGGTTTTCTTTAGACTTAAAGTCTGAGCAATCCAGAAAGGATTTAATACAAGCGACCTTCTCTTCATCCAAGGTTGAAAGAAGCAAAGACTCTACATAGCCTTCTTGAGTGCGCGGATCACAAGTAATGTAAATATCACTGATTGCTCCTACACCCAACTGATTAACTACTTTGTGCCATTCCGCTAGCGTATTACTGTATTCACCATAAACATTATCATTACGTTCATGATCAGCATCAATGACAAAGAGTATTCGAGTGATTTGTCCTGCATCTACCATGAGGAGTAGTTCGATATACTCTTTAGTCTGAGATTTGAAAAAATTACTTTTCCCACCAATGCCAAAAAACTGAAAATGCTGCTCATCTAGATTCTCAGTATCAATCAATTTTTTCAATAACCAGTTGTCTTCAGATTTCTGAGCACGTCCTTCGTGGAAGATTGCCACCATTACCATCCGCGCACCTCACGAGCTTCGTGAATGCTATTAGTGAAAATATCAAAATCACGAACAATAGCCTTAATTTGCTTATCTTTATTTTTTACGAGGGTAATAAAGCTAATATCTTGATCATTGAACTTTTCAGCCACACGGCAGTAAGATTCGATGCACTCACGGGAATGCGTAGTGGCGAAGACTTGCACATTCATTTCTTTAGATAAGGTTAGAATTATTTCCCATAACTTGTCTAATGATGAATAATGAATACCATTATCCACTTCATCAATAAACAAATAACCATTGCCACTAGCATATAAATCTACAATGATTGAAAGATACTGCCTAAGTCCATCGCCAAATTCGTATAAATCCCGATAAGAAGATTCCCCATTAAAATCAGCAACTTTACATTGAATCTTTTCTCCAATAATTTTTACGTTTTCAATGCTATCATCAAGCTGTTTAACAAAAGCATACAAATCAGACTCTCGATCCTTTTTTTGAATATTAACAAAAGATTTTCTTATTTCTTCTTGAGAAGCACCAAAACTGCCAATAAAACTTGCTTCCACCTTATAATCTTTTATGGATACTATGCCACTTTTCAAATCATATATTGATGCCGTTTCACCTCC
>CAYNNA010000024.1:10103-27177 GCA_964398375.1 uncultured Thiothrix sp. | reverse complement strand
CAATATGGGGCGTATGTTTGTGCGTAATTCACATTATATTAAATCAGCACCCTAGGCGCATTAATTATATCTCATTGATTAATAAGAGTTTAAAATTTATATGCGCTCACCCTGGATCCAGCAGGCAATGACGGCGCTGTCACTGACTCAGCAGGCAATGATGGTGCTGTTACTGTTACCGTCACAAGCGCAGCAGGCAATGACGGCGCTGTTACCGTCACAGGCGCAGCAGGCAACGACGGTGCTGTTACCGTCACAGGCGCAGCAGGCTGAGGAGTGGCACTAGGACTGACAACGGCAACAGGATCGGCGGCGACGGTATCATCACCCTTGTAAACACCAACATCAGGTTTATCAGGTTCCGGGAGTGATACGCTTGGGGTCTGTTGAGGCACAGAAACAGCCGGAGTTGCGCTAACTGGCTGGAGCAATTGTGTATAACTGTTACTCACTTGATCGCTGAAAGAAGTTTTGCCATCGACGGAAGCAGTTGGATCATACTTACCCCAGTTAACAATGGGAGCGGGTGGTTCCGACACAACAACTGGCGGAGTCACTGTAGATATTACGGGAACAGGTTCTGCTACCGTTTCTACTTTAGGTTTTTCTTCAACCGATGGTTTAACAACAGGTGTCACCGTCACTACTGGTGTCACGCTAGGTTTTGCGGGCGCTGCGGTAACGGCAGGAGTTGTTATCACTGCGGGCGTTACAGACACCTTCTCCTTATCTGGGGCTAACGGCACGACGAAATTATTGCTGGACTGCACCAAACTTTGCGTAGGTTTGGTATTACTAGCCACTGACGTTTCTGCTTGTGGCGTAGAACTCACCGTACTTACCGTCAAAGCAGAAGCCTTTGACTCAAGTGCAACGCTTGGCAACGCTTGGGTACGCTCCGGCGTGGTCACAGCAACAAACTCAACGCTGATAGGTGCTTGTGCCGTAATGACGGTTTTCGCTGATGGATTAGGCTCAGCCTTAACCACAACGGACGCAGGTGGCTTTTCAGTCACAGGAGCAGAATAGGTATTGGCAACTGGCAGATTGGCTTTTTCAACGGCTTTAGGTGCAGGCACTTGTTCAACTACTGGCGACGGGGCAGCAGCAGCGGCTGAAGACTCGGAAGCGGGAACCGGTGGCGCAGCCGCGCTGCTGCTATTATCTGGCGGTTTAGTACTATTTTGCTGAGCCGTTGAGGCAGTAGCAGTGGTCACTTGCGTACTATTGGGAGGTTCAGGCGCAGCGGGCTTTTCTGTTGATGCGGCTTGTTGCGATTTCTCCGGCTCGTTTGCAGCCTTTTTAGCTGACTCTTTTTCAGCTTCTTTGGCGGAAGCTTGGGGAGTTTCCGCTGGTTTTTCCGCCGGTTTTTCGCTGACAGGAATAGCCGTGACTGGCATTAAAACCGGTTTAGGTTCACTAGCCCGCACCACAAACGCCAAACCTCGCTGCCCTTCTGACAGGCGCTCACCTCCCACACAAGCCCCCAAGCCGGAACGTTGGCAACTGCCGCCGAGCTTGGCAATGGAAATTTCGCCGGAAAGCACCGTGACCCACGTCTCACCTTTGCTGACTTTGACAGTGTATTCCGTACCCAACACGGCAATCGCTGCCAGCGGTGAGTTCAGGCGGTAACGTTCTTTGGCATCTTCACCACCGCGCCCGGTCGTGCTGGTTACTTCACCATCCAGCAAGGTTTTACGGATCTCAGTGGCGGCGGGATTGGCAGGGTCATAGGTGTATTTGTTAAAGGTAAACACGGTGTTAGCGCCTAGCTTTTCGACGCCGCCATCCACCATCAATAGGCTTACCCGGCTGCGCTCTTTGACCGTAATACGACTACCGTCAGGAATTTCCAAATTCCTAGACAACGGCAACACAGTACCGTCAGCCGTCGTCATTTCGGCTTGACCCAACAAATAAGTGACCTTCCCAATCATACCCGCCGCTAATGTGGGCGATGTATCGGCTAAACTGACTTCAGCCGCCAGCAGCGCCAATACACCTATCAGGAACCACAGATTTCTTATACTGGTTTTCATCCATGCCTCTAAATAATGAACACTCCGACCCTGAGTATTATTTATATTTCGGCATAGTGAAAATTGTATTTATTTATTGGCTATTTTTTAATAAGCACAACTAGTGCGATTAAAAATTTATCTCGAAGCTAATCCCCAGCACACTGCCTGCTGGTTGGTCAAACAAGGCGACTTCCTTATCTTCGGTTTTACCGTATTGATAGCTCACTTGTAATTTTTTATTGCTATCAATTTTTTTAGTGACACCCAAATCAACACCCGTGCGTAATTGCGTGCGGGTACTGTCACCATACAATTTAGGGTCAAAGGGCTTACTGTCCCGTTTATACGCGACTTTCACCCCCGCACTGGGTTGCCATCCGGCTAACGGCGGTTTACCTTTCCAAGCAACTGCAACCTCCACCTCCTTCCGATCACCACCAGGGCGGTCTTCCAGCGCACGGTCAAGCTCCAGCTTCCCCCTCAGTGAAACCTCACCACCTTTTGGCAAGGCTTTGCGGCGATCCAATGCCACATGAGACACGGTGGATTTATACAATTTCTGCGCTGGATAGGTGACGTATTCTAACCCGGCTACCAGACCGGTTTTTTCCTGATCGGTCGTCACTAAGGGGTGGTAATACGCCCCCCCGACGCGCTGTTCCCTGTTACCGTTGTCGTCACGAATAATATTGAGGTAAGCACTCGCTTCTTTGCCACCCTCGAAGGTTTGCTGGCGACTGAGTGCAACGCCCGTCGTGCTGAACTCCGGTTCATCAAGGTATTCTTGTCGCGCTACGGTGGCAGCAGTAATGGTACCGTTCGCCGTATCTGCTACCCGATGCGTTCCCTGCGCACTCACAAAACCCGACGACAACGGCAAATTGCGTTCATCCAAACGCCCTTCCATCAGCAAACCGTTGAACGGGTTAATAATGGCAATGCGTTCATGGCGACTGCCTTGATTCACATTATCCAGATACCCCGTGGTCACTTGCAGGTGCGTGGTGTGCGTCGTTGGCGACACCAAGGGTTCGGCTGCCGGTGGTTTAGAACGCTTGGTTAACACCGGTTGTGCCTGCCCCGGTTGGCACACACCCGCTTCAAACAAACTCAGCAATTGATTCAGGAAAGCCGCTTGTTCCCGCAGTGCAGGTTGTTGTGCTATCTGCCGAATATCCCGACTCAACGCTGCCAGACGCAAAGCGTCCCCCTGCAAACACGCGGTTTCAGCTTGCTGAAGCAAGGCTTCGAGATTAATTGCCGCCGGTGATTCCGCTACCGCCACACCTGAAAACACGCTCAGGCCAATCGCCAGCCCCCACGAACCTTGCTTACTGTTCAGCACCATCGTCATTCCTACCGTTATCCTGAATGTGGCTCAGAGTATACACCTCAACGGTTTCTTGTCGTCCTTTCAATGGAATATTGCCCCGGCTGACCAACGGCCACGTTTGCGTTAATAATTCGACCGTCTGTTTACTGACCACCAAGTACTCATGCAGTTCTCGCGCTAGGGTTTGCAAACGAGCAGTCACGTTGACGGCATCCCCAATCGCGGTATACGCATGGCGGAAGCGTGTGCCTAAATCGCCGACAACGACTTCACCGGTATGCACACCGATACGCACGGCAATCGGCTCGCCTTCTAACAAAGCACTGCCTTCGGCGTTGAATTGCTCAATCGCTGCCATCATATCCATCGCCGCCGCCACGCCACGGTCGGCGTGATCGTCTTGCGGAAACGGTGCATTCCAGAACACCATTACCGCATCCCCCATGTATTTATCCACCGTGCCACCGTGCTGGTGTGCGACTGCGGTCAGGCGTTCCAAAATTTGCTGAGTCAATTCTGACAACACTTCCGGCGTAACCCGCTCGGCACACTGAGTAAAGTTGGCAATGTCCGCAAACAGCAAGGTCAAACAGCGCTTGCTGGGCAACAATAAATCCTGACGGTTATCATTGACGATATGACCGACCAATTGCGCGGGCAAATAATCCTGAAACAGTTTACGTAAACGCCCGGTGGTGCGTTGCGCAAACCACCACTCCAACGGCACTTGAATCGCCAAAAACGCCAGGAACAACATCGCGGGGTGCATCGGCACAAACCACTGCTTTTCCAGCCACACCCAGAACCCGAAGCCGAACCAAGCAAACGCCAACGACAGTGGCACTAATACCACCGTGCCAGCACCAACACCGTACAGCAATAACAGGTACAGCCCTGCTAAACCACAAAAGCCAACCACCCACGACCACACATCCAGCGAAAAAGCCGGAATAACCGCATCTTCTGATAACAACCATTCCAACATTTGCAAGTGTACAGTCATGCCTGCCGCATTCGCTTCCAACGGTGTCGGGTGCTGGTCGCCCAACATCGGCGCACTCCCGCCTACCACCACCATGCTATTCGGTAAATACTGGGCAATATCCGGGAGGACTTTACGCTGCAACACATCGCTGGCTAAGATGGCACTCACATTTTCACGCTTCACACGATAAGGAACCCGCCACAAGCCCGTTTTATCGAGCAAGAGTTGGACATCTCCCCCCTCGCCCACCAAATCGTGAAAGGTTAACGTCTGCCCATTGGCACTAGGCGTCACCGCCACCGTGTAGTTACCACCCATTTGGCAACGCAACATCTCCAGCGCCAATATGGGGTAAATTCGCCCTGCATACCGAATCAGCGGCGGCACTTGCGTCACCATACCCGACACTGAATCTTTGATCGGCGTCACATGCCCAATGCACTTGGTTTCAACCAACTGATCATTTAGCCCTGCGTAACCGTTCGCCTCAGGCAACACGGCGTTTGCCATTGCCTCAGTGGGTACAATGCCAGGGGAAATTTTACCTGTCACCAACGCATTTTTCGGTGGCGAGAGATCGAAAGCTTGGGGGAATACCAAGGGGTATTGCTGTGATAAGGCTAATAAAGCCGCATTGCCTTCGGTATCGCGGGTATACGGCATGGCAATATCCACCCCGACGACACCGACTTGATAGTCTTCAAACAGGATCTTTAATAAATCAGCATAACGTTGGCGTGACCAAGGCCACCCTTCACCGTATTGCTCCTCAACAAATTTAATGCTTTTATTGTCGATTTGTACCACGAACACCAGTGGATCTTTCGGCTTAGCAACATCAACTCCCCAGCGTTGGTAAGCATTCCATACACGGGCTTGCCAACTACTATACGCCTGCAAGGGGTCATAGTAGTGTACTAACAATAAAATGGCTGCCGTGCCGAACAACACCAGCAGCCGTCCACCGAATTTAATCCCCAATGGCTGTACCCGTCCAACTCAAGCCACCATCGGCACTTAACGTTGGGTTAATTTGATGGGTAAAAATGTAAGCTGCCCCAGTTTGCCCACCTAGTACCCCCACGACTCCAGTCACCGTGGTTTGTGGGTTGGTGCGATCATCCCTCAACAGACCATCCAGTGCCGTATACGTTCCGGTGGCTTGCACTGCCCCGGTGTGCAGCGACGAATTCAAGGTGAAGCCCGTTTCAAAGGTGTTGCGTACCGAACTCACTGTCAACCAAGCATCCGTCAGAGTTGCAGACGTCCGTGTACCCGCAGCGGCATCACGTACTGTCGCTTCATAATTACCTAGCGCAAAGGCAACATCCCGTTGCTCCGGTAAGGCGGCACTGGCGTCGCGGTGACGTTCAATCACACGCTGATCCACGGTGCTGGGTACAATCACTTGCCGGTATAGGCTACTCACTTGATCACCCAAAGTGACGCCATCCGTCACCGTAGCAGGGTCGAATTTACCCAAACGTACCGGCGGTACAGCAGGGGTTGGTGCAGGTGTTACCGGAACCACAGGCGCTTCGACCACCGGCGGTGGTGTCACAGCAGCAATGACCTCACCCCCATCAGTCGTCACCGTACTTTTCGTTTTACTGGAAGACTCAACCAAACCGGCGGTCGCCCCAACCAAGGGTGTAGCCACAGACAACAACCCCGTGTTACTGCTACCCGTCGCACCCGACGACACCAATAGCATCGCGTTAGCGGTGGAAGAAGGCAGCGCAGTCACCGATGCAACAGACAATACCGTTGTTACAGGTGTTTTTACAGGGGTTGCAGGGGTTGCAGGGGTTGTGGTAGACGTTGCCGTCGAGGCTGTGACCAAACTACTTGGTGTGGTGCTTTCTAAATTACCCGCCGCTTTAGGTGCTTCCGCCACCACCACAGGTGTTGCCGTCACCATGCTGACTTCCTGAATTTTTTCTTTCGCTTCTGCTTTTATTCCCGCAAGCGGATCACGCTCATCGGCTGGTTTCTTGACTTCAGTTACCAACTTATCAGTGGTTTTTTCCACTACTGGCGTCACGGTTTCTTTGACCGTAGTTTTATCTGCTACCTTCTCAGCCGTTTTATCGCTGGATTTCTCTTCAGTCTTGGCAGCAGACGTAGTAGCAGTGGCTGGCATCTCTTCCTGTTTGTCAGCTTTTTTAGCCTCGACTACTTCAGCCGCTTTTTCCTTGGCGGCAGCTTTTTCTTTAGCCACTACCGCGTCTTCTGCCGCTTTCTTATCAGCGGCTAGTTTAGCCGCTTTTTCCTTAGCTGCCGCTTCCTCTGCTGCTTTTTTGTTAGCAGCCTCTTCCGCTGCTTGCTCCTTAGCAGAGGAAGTTTGCACCGTGCTTTTGGGTGGCGGCAAGGCAGCGGCTGGAATCAGTACCGGACGCGGTTGACCCTGACGTACTACCAAAGCAAAGCCACGCTGATACGCTGCAAGCTGCTCCCCATTCACACAGGCACCGAAACCGGAACGTTGGCAACTGCCCCCCAATTTAGCCATTGAGATAATACCGTCCAGTACCACCACTCGTGTTTCACCGTCATCCACGCTAACCGTGTACTCCGTACCCAACACAGCAATCGCTGCCAGTGGTGAATTCAAACGGTAACGCTCTTTCGCTTCAGTCCCACCGATACCGGTTTTGCTGGTGACTTCGCCTTCAATGAGTTCTTTGCGAATTTCGGTAGCTTTGGGGTTAGCCGGATTGTAATAGTAGCGGGCAAACTCCAAGGTACTGTTAGCGGGTAACTTTTCGATAGCCCCATCGACCATCAGCAAATTCAATTTACTGCGATCTTTTACCGAAACTTTACTTCCCTCAAGAATTTTTGTCTGTTTTGTGATAGCGGTCACAGACCCATCCGGCAAAATCATATCCGCCTGACCCAGTATGTACGACACCTTGCCGATAACACGGGGTTCGGCAGTGGTTTCAGTGGATGATTCGCCGGAAGTTACTGTTTTAACGTCATTTGCGAAAGCATTATGCGCAGGCAACGTCAGTGTGACGACCAACGCCAGAGCGCTAAAAAGTGATGCTGTGTATTTCATAGTGCTTGCCCGTGAGTTTGCCCGAATGCGCCACGATCATTATTGATCAATTCTAATTCCAATGACATTATACATCCTTATCGGCAATTTCACACCAGTCTATTTCGATAAATTTCACAGCAGACTATTTTGGGGGTAACAAAATTTTGCGCTGTGTCTCGGCACATACGTAACGAATACCTGAGACAATATTAGCCAAAATAAGTTCACCCTCATCTGACAATAAATCCAGCGTCAGCACCTTGCCATCATCCAACGTCAATTGAACCTCACCCTTACTGGCTTCTCCGGCATACGCCTCTACCCGCAATGCATCGGCGGATTGCCATTTTTGCAGCAACCCTGCCACACTGGCATCGAAACCGTCTGGTAACGACACCGCCTTAACCGTGCGTCCTTCCGGCACAAGTTTATTCGCCACCAAGGTCATCGCCTCACCCGTCAGCAAACCAAATACCGCCTCTGACACCAATTTGATCTTGCCCTCATGCAACAGGTAGCGCTTGCGGGAGATAGGGTTTTCCGCCCCAAACACCAGCATTTCATCATTAAACGCAAGGCTGGCAATGCCCGGCTCAAGACCGTATTGCTTTAGGTCTTTACCGGTCGCGTCGTAACTGGCGATCACCGCTTCATCCAATAGCGTAAATAACTGGCTGATGCGGGTAGCATTGGCAGCAAGCTGTTGCGGCTCCAACATTCGCCAACGCTCGCCTTCACGTTCCAGCCGAATCACCTCTGGCGTAGCACTCCCCAGTTCACGAGTAATCGTCACGCGGGTAATATCTGCCCGTGTCAGGCGCAATAAAGTCTCCGGCTGGGCAAGCGGTTGCTGCATTTGCCACCAAACCAACGCCCCTAAGCCCCCCACCAGCACCAACAACGCAAGGTTCAACACCCAGCGCCGCGTTTGTGTCACATTACTCATCTCAACGTCTCCGTCTGCGCCACCAAATCCACAAACCTGCCGCCAATAAGCCCAGCGGCAACACAAACAGGAAGAACGTACCCAACACCGCACCAGCCGTTTCACTCAATTCCAATTGCGTATCGGGGGCGCGAATCACCGGCACTTTCAACAAGCTGTCATCAGCACTCAACCAGTTGAAAATATTGCTGGCAAGATCCAAATTCGCCCCCTGCCCAAGGAAGCTATTCAGCATGAAATCGCTATCGCCCATGACGACAACCCGCTGTTCGCTTCGACTGCGCTCAGCGACCGACTCCTGCGCCTCCAACTGTCGCACCAAACTCACGCCCAGCGGCAAGGGGCCTGGCTGATCGTCGCTGCTCTCATCAAATTTCACTGCGCCGTCCAATACCCCGCTGCTTTCCAACCAACTCGCGGGCAAAGTGTACAGAAACTCCTCCGCTTCCCAGATAAGCGCCCCCTGTTTCGTACTGGCTTGCGGGTCACGCGCGACCATAGTTGCGAATGGGAACAGGGTTTGCTTGCCTGCCAGTTTGCTGACCAGATCCGAACGCCCATAATCCACCACTGGCACAACAGCAGGGTGATTAATCCCCAACATCGCTTGCAAATTTTCATTGGCATCAATCACCGTGCCGGTGTGAATTTGCAAACCCAGCAATTCTTCCAGTGCTTGCAACCCGCGCAAACCACCGGGGTCTTGTAACCACAGCAAATTGCCGCCTTGTTCCACATAAGTTTTCAATACCGCGACTTCACCGGGCAAGAAATCCTGTTGCGGCGCGGCAATCACCGCGAAACTGGCATTCTGTGGAATCGACTGGGTGCGTACCAAATTATGCGGTTGCACCAAAAACCCGCTGCGTTGCAATTGCGCCACCAATTGCGACATGCCGGTGGACTCGGACGACAAGGGTTGGCGTTCACCATGCCCTTCCAAAAACACTACCAAACGCTCACCGCCCCGACTCATGCGCTGAATCGCATTGCCAATGGTTTGCTCACTGGCAGAATCCATCACCTCGCTGCGCTCCCCCACATGAATCGCCAACTGCCCGGCGTGCTCAATCCCATCTTGCTGCGCCCGTGCGGGATCAAGATCAGGGTTCACAAATTCCAGCGTGGTATCCGGCTTCACGCGCTGGTATTTCGCCACCAAATCCTTCACTTGCGTCTGCAAGGTCGGGTTATCGGGAATGTAGGCAATAAATGCCAACGGTTGATCCAGATTTCTCAATAAGGTTTGCGTCGGCGCAGACAGGCTATTGCGACCACTTTGAGTCCAGTCCGCCACAAACGTGAATTCGCGGCTCAAAAAACCCAACAGACCAATAATCAACACCACTAACAGATAAAAAATAGCATTGTGCAGCCCAAGCCAACGGTGGGATGTTTTCGTCATTTTCATGGTTGCTTACCCCTGTAACCGATCATTATCGAGTTTGCGGATGGTCAAAATCAGAAACCCCGCAATAAACAGCCCGTAATACACCAGATCACTGCTATTAAACATACCGCTGGCAAACGACAAAAAATGCCCGAATGCCGACAAATACACAAACAATTCACTCGCCGAGCCTTGCGCGTTGCCCGACTGATACAACACATCCAACAGCAACAAAAATCCAAATGTCGTCACTGCGGCAATCACCGGCTGCCGCGCTAAGGACGACAAAAACAAACCCGCTGCCGCAAACGCTGCCAATAACAACAGCAATCCCAAACTAGCGGCGGCTAATTGCCCCCAATCCAACGGGGTCGCCAGCGCCAACGACAGCGGCATCAATGCGACTAACGCCACGAACAGCACGACAAATCCCAAGACGCTCAGATACTTACCCAACACAATTTGCGTATTGGAAACCGGCGAAGAGGTCAATAAAATCAAGGTTTGATTCATGCGCTCTTCCGCAAACAAGCGCATCGTTATCAACGGCGTGACCACCAACATAATCGACGCGGCGGTCGAAAACAAAAACGGAATCAGTGCTTCGCTAATCCCTGCCATATCCTCTGCCCCCACGGCATTGGCTTGCGTTTGCAAGGTGTATTCATTCACTCCCAGCAAAAACATCCACGCCAAAATAAACTGCACCACCGCCAAAATGCTCCAAGCCAACGGCGACACAAACATGCGGCGAAACTCGGTACTGGCGATTACCCAAATAGCCCTCATGCTACCACCTCCTGCTGCGCATCACCCAACGCTTCTTCACGGAAAATCAGGTCGAAAAACACTTTTTCCAAGGAATCCACCCCATCCAACGTACCGTTAAACACCGTTGTGCCCCGATTAAGAATTTGCACCCGATCACACACCGCCTGCACTTCCGGTAAAATGTGGGTGGACAAAATAATGCCGTGTTCCTTACCCAATTCGCGGATCAGACTGCGGATTTCACGAATTTGAATCGGATCTAAGCCCACCGTCGGCTCGTCCAAAATCACCACGGCTGGATTATGCAAAATGGCTTGTGCAATCCCCACCCGCTGCCGAAACCCCTTGGAAAGATTACCAATCAAGCGTTTAGCAACCGCCTGTAAACCACAACGCTCACTGACGTAATCTACCGCTTGCTGACACTGTGCAGCGGGTACGCTACGCAAACGGGCGCAATAATGCAGGTATTCGCTCACTGTCAAATCGCGGTACACCGGCGGCTGTTCCGGCAAATAGCCGAGTTGCTGTTTGGCTTTGCGTGGTTCATCCAATAAATCAATGCCATTGATTTTTATTTCACCCATGCTGGGGGCAAGATTGCCGGTCAACATTTGCATGGTGGTCGACTTTCCTGCTCCATTTGGTCCCAACAAGCCCAACACTTCGCCTTTGTCTAATACAACTTCCAAATTATTTACGGCGCAGTGCTCGCTGTAATAGCGTGATAAGCCTATTGCACTTATCAGCCTATCTTGATGATTTATCATGTAACTTGCCCTTATTGGTTCAGCCTTCATTAATAAAATTGCATTATTTATAGATAATTTCTATGAAAATAGGGGTTGAACTTAATAGTATATCGAATAGACTCGCAAGAAGGTAACGCGCAGATAGCTTCTCAAACTTGGGGGTTTGGCAAGTCTAGCGTTGACGAAAGGTTTAGTTGGGCTTACTAAAGGTATCAAACATGAGTGTCGACATGGCTAGAAACTGGTTCTTGCTGACCAGTAAACCACACAAAGATGACGTTGCAGAATTCCAACTGCGCAATCAAGGCTACGATGTTTACCGTCCGCTTGCCAAACGCTTGCGTACCCAGAGGGGCAAAGTCATCACGAAAACCGAATCGTTATTCCCACGTTACATGTTCATTCATCTCGATGACGGGGTAAACGACAATTGGGCACCGATTCGCTCCACCACCGGCATTAGCAGCTTTGTACGCTTCGGCACTGAAGCCGCACGAGTACCAGATGAACTCATTGCCACTCTGAAATCACAAGAAGCGTTGTTCGGCGAACGCTCCATCGACCTTGATCGCTACCACACCGGCGATAAAGTTATCATCACCGAAGGGTCTTTCCGGGGCTTAGAAGCCGTTTTCCAAAAATACGACGGTGAAGAGCGCGTGATTGTCTTGCTGGAAATCCTCCACAAGCAAACCAAACTGGGGTTAAATCCGGGACATTTGTACGCTGCCTAAGCATCTTACTAATGGTTGAGCAAGCGCCCGCCGTCAACGGGGATTACTTGTCCGGTGATGTAATCCGCGTCGCGCACCAGAAATAACACCGTTTTGGCAATATCAGCGGGGCTGCCTTCACGTTTCAGGGCAGTTTTCGCCAGAATTTCGGCGTGCATGGCGTGATTAGCGGGCATTTCCGGCCATAAGATTGCGCCGGGGGCAATGCCGTTCACCCGCACTTCTGGCCCTAATTCTCGCGCCAATACTTGTGTCAACATCAGCAAACCGGCTTTGGCAGTGCAATAGGCAGCGTAACCTTGCAAAGGACGCATCCCGTGAATATCGACCATATTGATAATGCAGCCCTGATTGGCTTGTAAATGTGGCGCGGCAGCTTGTGCCATGAAGAGCGGTGCTTTCAGATTCGTGCCGATCAAGTCATCAAATTGCTGTTCGGTCACGCTGGCTAAGGGGGTGGGGTAAAACGATGAGGCGTTGTTCACCAGAATATCGAGTCTGCCTGCTTGTTCAATGGTTTGCGTGATTAAGTTGGGGATGCTGGCGATGTCAAGTAAATCACCGCGCACTAAAAAGCAGGAGTTTTCACATTGCGCGTTCAATTCGGCTTGCAATTGTTCGGCATCGGCGGCGGAATTGCGGTAGTGAATGACGACGGTTGCGCCAGCGCTGTGGAGCGTGCGGGCGATTTCTGCGCCGATGCGGCGGGCTGCGCCAGTGAGTAGTGCTACTTTACCTTGTAATGTCGCCATGCCATACCTTCTGTTAAGCTTTACGTTTTTCACCATCATAACCTGACATGCGCTTTACCGACACATTACCCACACCTTCCGCCGAGGCATTAGCCCACAGCGAACAACTCGCCCAACGCATCCGTGCCGCGATTGAACGCAACGGGGGCAGCATCCCCTTCCACGACTTCATGCAAATGGCACTTTATGAACCGAGTTTGGGCTATTACGTCGCAGGTTTGCGCAAAATCGGGCAAGCGGGCGATTTCATCACCGCACCGGAAATTTCCCCGCTCTTCTCGCAATGCCTTGCTAATCAATGTGCGCAAGTGCTGACCGAACTGGGCGGCGGCGACATACTAGAATTGGGTGCAGGCAGCGGCATTATGGCGGCGGATATGCTGGCGCATCTGGAACACCTCGGCTGCTTACCCCACCATTACCTGATTTTGGATCTCAGCCCCGAATTACGCGACCGCCAACGCCAAACCTTGCAACAACACGTGCCGCATTTGCTAGAGCGGGTGGAATGGCTGGATCGTTTGCCTACAACCCCACTACGCGGCGTGATCGTCGGCAATGAGGTCTTGGATGCCATGCCAGTGGAATTGTTTACGCTGGTCGATGGCGAAAAAGTCATTCGTCACGTCACTACACAAGATCAAGATTTTGCATTAGTAACCGTAGCAGGCGATTACACCTCCGAATTCAACCCCGCCCTGCCCGCGTGGATGCGCAGCATCGCAGACACCCTCGCCGCTGGCGTATTGCTGCTCATCGACTACGGTTACGAACACGCCGATTATTACCGCCCAGAACGCACCGCAGGCACTTTGCTGTGTCATTACCAACACCGCGTTCACGATAACCCGCTGATTTACCCCGGTTTACAAGACATTACCGCGAGTGTTGATTTCACCGCCGTCGCAAATGCGGGGCTGGATGCGGGCTTGGAATTGGCAGGTTATACCACCCAGGCGATGTTCCTCGCCAACAGCGGCTTGGAAACCGTATTCATGCAAGCGCTGGAATCCAATCCAGATAAGCAATACCCACTCGCTCAACAAGTACGCACCTTAAGCCTGCCCGCCGAAATGGGCGAACGCTTCAAAGTCATGGCATTCAGTAAAGGATTTACCCCAACGCTGGATGGCTTTAGACTTGCCAGCCGTCAACACTACTTATAAAACCATTAGGAATACCTGTTCATGGATATTTTTCATGCCATTATTTTAGGCATTGTCGAAGGCATTACCGAGTTTCTACCCGTTTCCTCCACCGGACACATGATTGTGGTATCGGACTGGCTGGGCATGGATCGTAACGCCCAACACACCGCCTTTGAAATCATTATTCAATTTGCCGCTATTTTTGCGGTCATCGCCAATTACACCGAAAAGTTTCACCCGCGCTATTTCGCCTTATGGATGAAAGTGTTAATCGCATTTCTGCCCATTGCTGCCATCGGCTTTTTATTTAGCGATGAGATCGAAAGCCTCTTTAACCCCCAGATCGTGGCGTGGATGTTTATTATCGGCGGGATTATTTTCCTGATAGTCGAACATTTTTACCGCGAAGACGCGCATCGGGTCAAACAGATGGAAGATATCAGTTATACCCAAGCAGCATGGGTAGGCTTTGCACAAATATTCGCGTTAATACCGGGTACTAGTCGTGCTGGGGCAACCATTATCGGCGGCATGTTGGCGGGTTTGGATCGCAAGTCCAGCACCGAATTTTCCTTTCTGCTGGCATTGCCGGTATTGGGCGCGAGTTCCGGCTATTCTTTGCTAAAACACTACGATGAATTCGCGACCACCAGCTTTATGCCGCTCATTGTGGGGTTTGTCGTCGCCTTTTTGGTGGCTTACTTAACCATGAAAGTGTTTATCGGATTTTTAGAACGCTTTACCTTCCGCACCTTTGGCGTTTACCGCATTCTGTTTGGCGTATTACTGCTGTGGTGGCTGGCATAAGGCACACAATCGCTGCCCCGCTGCGGTCAAACCGTGAATATGCACAGCGGAACGGCTACCGCTGGCAGTATCTTGCCGATACCCAACCCGTGCTAACGTGAATCCGGCACGTTCCCAGAAACGCACTAATGCCGGTGTCATTGCATAGCTGACACCGATGTAATCTGCGTCCCTGTTGCAGGCATAGTCACGTAGACATTCCAGCAATTGCGACCCTAACCCCTGCCCTTGGAGGCTGGGATGCACCGCAATCCTCATCACCCGTTCGCAAATGAGTTCCGCCGCACCGGGGATTTTCGCGTGAAAGGTGAGCGTTTGCGGCACGGGATGTCCATGAGGGCGACGGGTTCCGGCGTGAATCGCGGCGGTCAATTCCGTATCCAAACCGCCTTCACGAGACAGCAGCGCGACAGCCACAATCACACCGTGTTGTTCAAGGACGTGGATGGAAATGTCGGGTGCATCCAACATCTGGCGCAGATCGGAGGGGCGAGTTTGGTAGTGAGCAGTAATAAGCAAGCCGAACAGTTGACGGAGCAGCGGTTCGTTGTGAACAAGTTCGTCACGGTTAAGACAATGATAATGCGTTCCCTGAGCGTAGTCGAAGGGAACAACAGCAGGCTCTGCATCCAACAACAACGCTTGATTGATAAACTGTTCCAGCGGGTCGTTTTCCGCCCAACGAATCGGTTGATGCAAACGCACTGCCTGCCAATCAGGAGCGTATGCATCCAATGCCTTCTGGAAACGCAATACAAACCCGCGCCCGCTACCCTCATACCCGTGCAAAGTGGTGGAAAACACGCAACGCGGATAATGTTCCAGCATTTTCAGCAGCAAAGGCACAGGAATCGCCGCCGCCTCATCGACCAGCAATACATCACCTTGCGGTAAGGTTTGCAGCAAATCATCAGGGGCAAAAAATGAAGGCGGCAATGCCGCGTGCTTGAAAACGCTGACCACTGTCGCTCGTGACGGCGCAGTTAACAGCACCCGCTTTCCCGCCACTTGCAATTGACTAGCCGCCATGCCTAACGCCGCCGATTTCCCACGTCCGCGATCCGCCGTCAGCACCACTGGAACCTCAGATTGCAGAATCGTTTGAATAACAACCTGCTGTAGGTCGGGCTTCAGCCCGACATCTTTCTCACTGAAGGTTGGAGTTGTCGGACTGAAGTCCGACCTACGCGACAACAACGTCACAAACCGCTGCAAAAACCGCCCACGCACGTCTTCCGGCTGATAAGGATACGGAATGAACCGCCGATAATCGGGATCAGGCAATGCCGCCCAAGTATCCAACGGCGGTATCAGCAAAAACAACGTGCCACCACCGCGCAAGGTGCCACTGACCGCCGCAAACGCATTCACATCAAAGCCGCTATGCGCATCAAACACCAGTGCATCACACGCTTGCCCCAACAGGGTATGCGCTTTTTTGATCGCACTCCCCGTCAGCCAAAACACCTCGCCCTCCGCAGGCAGCAGGCATTGCACCTGCTGCAAGCACTCCATCTGCGAACCCTCGATCAGTTGCAGACGACGCGGCAGGTTATTTATACCGCATCCCGCCCGCTTTCGCCGGTACGGATACGGATAGCCTGTTCCACCGGCAGCACAAAAATCTTGCCATCGCCAATCTTGCCGGTGTGCGCCGCTTTCTGAATCGCTTCAATCGCCGTATCCACGTCTTCTTCCTTGACCACGATTTCCAGCTTCACTTTGGGCAGAAAATCCACCACGTACTCCGCACCACGGTACAACTCGGTGTGACCTTTTTGCCGCCCGAAACCTTTCACTTCACTGGCAGTCATCCCAGTGACACCAACTTCGGTTAGGGCTTCGCGTACATCGTCCAGTTTGAACGGTTTAATAATCGCCTGAATCAGCTTCATGCTCACTCCTTTGGGGGGTTGAAAGGTAAATTTTTACGCCAAGCAGAGGTAATCGGGTAACGCCAGTCCTTACCAAAGCCACGCCCACTAATGCGCACGCCCGGTGCTGCTTGCCGCCGTTTGTATTCGCTCAATAGTACCAGATTCACCACGCGGCGCACGGTTGCCGCATCAAATCCACTGGCAATAATATCCTCAAGCACTTCATCACCCTCGATGAAACGCCGCAAAATCGCATCCAACACCGCATACGGCGGTAACGAATCCTGATCCACCTGCCCCGGCGCGAGTTCAGCGGAAGGCGCACGCTCAATCACCCGCTGCGGAATCGCCTGCCCCAAAGTATTGCGGTATTCCGCCAGCGCATACACCTGCATTTTGTACACATCTTTCAGCGGTGAAAACGCCCCCGCCATATCGCCATACAAGGTGGCATAGCCCACCGCGCTCTCGCTCTTATTGCTGGTGGACAGCAGCAAGCTGCCCAACTT
>CAYNNA010000024.1:7555-10087 GCA_964398375.1 uncultured Thiothrix sp. | reverse complement strand
ATCAGCAACACCCCGCGAATCCGCGCCTGCAAATTCTGCTCGGTCACATCCACGGGCTTTCCGGCAAATTCCGGGGTCAACACCTGCATAAACTCGTCGTAAACGGACGCAATTGGCAAATTCCGGTAACGCACCCCTAACCATGCCGCTTGCTGTTGCGCATCCTCCAGACTCATGTCGGAAGTGTAATGAAACGGCATCATCACCGCTTCCACATTCTCTGCACCCAGCGCATCCACCGCTAATGCCAGCACCAAGGCGGAATCAATCCCACCCGACAAGCCTAGCAATACGCTGGAAAAGCCATTTTTGTGGACGTAATCGCGAATACCCGTCGTCAGCGCTTTGTAAATAAGAGGGGGAAACCCCTCCCCAACCCTCCCCTTATCAGGGAAGGGAGCAAGAGATGTTAAGCCATCTTGCTCCTCCCCTGACAAGGGGAGGCTGGGAGGGGTTTCTTTCGTCAAATCCCAATCCCGCACAAACACGCCCGCTGCAAACGCCTCTGCCCGAAACACGATAGTTCCCGCCGCATCCAACAACATGGAATCACCATCAAACACTAGCTCATCTTGCCCACCGACCAGATTCACATACGCCAGCGGACACTGGTTGTTAGCCGCCTGTCGTTGCAGCAAAGCGGCACGTTGTGCTTGCTTATCGTAACTAAACGGCGACGCATTCAACACACACAGCACCTCCGCCCCCGCTGCCACCGCTGCTTGAGCAGGCGCATCCTCCCAAATGTCCTCGCAAATCAGGATGCCAACCTTAACGCCCGCCACCTCGACCACTAAGGATTGCGTACCGGGCGTGAAATAACGTTTTTCATCAAAGACGCGGTAGTTGGGCAAACATTGCTTGCTGTATTCCGCGACAACCTGCCCATCGCGCAACACGCACGCCATATTGTGCAACGCCGCACCGCGACGCAACGGCACACCCACGATCACCGTCAGCCCATCAGTTTCTGTTGCCAAGGTCTCCATCCCTGCCTGCATTTGCATCAGAAAATCGGGGCGAAACAGCAAATCTTCCGGCGGATACCCTGCCAAGACCAATTCTGGGAAGACAATCAGGTCAGCCTGCTGTTCCCGCGCTTGACGGATAGCGGCTTGTACTTGACTAAGATTATTTTGCACATCCCCCACACACACATTCAATTGGGCTAAAGCGATGCGTAATGTCTGATTTTTCTTTTGCACGGTGTCATAAAACGTTAAGGTAGTTAAGTCAAAGACTATACCTGAAAAGGCTGTAACACATCATGTCCCGTATTATTTTTATCCTTGTTTTGCTGGTAGTCGGTTTCCTTCTGTTAAAATCTTGGCAACGTAGGCAAAGCCTGAAACAAAAACACCAACAATCGTCCGGGAAAATCACAACAAATACCCGCATGGTACGCTGTGAACACTGCGGCCTGCATGTCCCGGAACCTGAAGCGATTTCCCAAGGGGGGAAACACTTTTGCAGTCTGGAACACGCGCAACAACACTTGACGAAAAGCTAATCCCGGTCTTTTTACACGAAGACCCGTGGAATTTACTACGTCTCTACCATGTCTACCGCTTCACGCTGGCGGGCGCACTATTAGTATCGTTAGTGCTGAATTACGGCAATGTCAAACTGGGGCAATACGACCCCGGCTTATTTGTTTGGCTCACGGGCGCATACTTATTAGTCGCGGTTGTCAGCAATCTTGCCTCGTATTTCCAATGGCCGGATTTGCCAGTGCAAACCGTGTTGTTTGTTATCCTCGACATTGCCATCCTGCTAGGCTTGCTGTATTCCAGCGGCGGCATTAGCGCAGGTTTTGGTATCTTATTGCTGATCCCCGTCCTGATTCCTCACCTCGGCAATCCCGGTCATGTGTCACTGCTATTGGCAACAATGACGGGGACATTATTGGTAGCCATGCAAATTTGGCTGCAAAGCAAAGGAGAATCCGACAGCGGCGGAGTCATGCACAGCGGCTTGATTGCCCTGTTCATTCTGGTGATCAGCATTGCCAGCAATCGCTGGATTCGCAAAGCCAGTGCGGTCGCCTCCTTAGCCCAACGGCGTGGCGTTGATCTTGCCAACCTCTCGCAACTCAACCAATCAATTCTCGACAAACTCGAATCCGGCATTGTGGTGGTGGAAGGTTCGGGCGCAATCCGCCACATGAATGAATCCGCGTGGGATATGTTGGGGCAACCCGGTAACTGGCGCAGCAAACCGTTACAACAATTCGCCCCCGAACTCGATCATCACTTACAACACTGGCTGCACACGATTTGCCCGCGTATTGCCAGCTTTGATGTGCGTCACCAAAACACGACCGAAATGCGGGCGCGGTTTTCCCAACTGGGGAATCAATCGCGTCGTGCCACCATGATCAATCTGGAAGACACCACCGAACAACGCGAAAAATTGCAAAGCGCCAAACTCGCCTCCCTCGGTCAGCTCACCGCCAGCATTGCGCACGAAATCCGCAACCCCTTGGGTGCTATCAGCCACGCCGCGCAACTCATGGGCGAATCCCAGAATTTG
>CAYNNA010000024.1:0-7545 GCA_964398375.1 uncultured Thiothrix sp. | reverse complement strand
CCGATTTGCGCTTGCTGCAAATCATCCAATCCAATGCCCGCCGGATGAATCTAACCATCGAAAGCGTGCTTAACCTCTCCCGCAAAAAAACCCCCAACCGCGAACGCTTGGCACTTAAATTGTGGTTACACGAATTCCGCAAAGACTTCCTACTGCAAAACAAATTGCGTGACGATCAAATGAACCTGTTCATTGAACCAGCGGACACGGTGATTGAATTCGATCCGGCGCACTTACACCAAATTATCTGGAACTTGTGCAGCAACGCCTACAAATACGCCCACGACAACCCCAAGTATTTACAACTCGACATTCACGGCGGCAACCCGACGCATACCCGCGACATTATGCTCAATGTGATGGACAATGGGCGCGGCATGACCGAAGCGCAACGCCAACGCCTGTTTGAACCGTTTTTCACCACCAGCACCCAAGGCACCGGCTTGGGCTTATTCATGTCACGCGAACTGTGCTTGACCAATGGCGCAACCTTGGACTATGTTGCATTAGCGTCAGGTGGGAGTTGTTTCCGCCTTGTGTTTGCGCATCATCGTTAACACCATAAGATAATTATAAATGACTGAACAAACTGTACTCTTCATTGATGATGAACCTGACATCCGTGAACTGTTGGAAATCACCCTGTTACGCATGGGGCTAGACACCATTACGGCGGGCGACGTAGAAAGTGCGCTCAACCAAATCGAAAACCATCACCCGCACCTGTGCCTGACCGATATGAAGTTACCCGATGGCAGTGGCATTGACATTGTGCGTTACCTGCAAAAAAATCACCCACACATTCCGGTCGCAGTGATTACCGCGTTTGGCAGCATGGATACAGCGGTGGAAGCGCTCAAAGCAGGTGCTTACGATTTCGTCTCTAAACCTGTGGATTTGCCGAAACTGCGCGAGTTGATTCAAACCGCGCTGAAACTTTCCGCTGGCAAAGGCAAACAACCCGCGCCAGCCGATGACGATAGCGACACCCACAGCAGCAGTATTTTGGGCAATTCCCCAGCAATGCAGCAACTCAAAGCCACCATCCACAAATTGGCACGTAGCCAAGCGCCGGTGTACATCCACGGCGAATCGGGCAGCGGTAAGGAATTGGTCGCACACCAAATTCACCAACAAGGTTCGCGGGCCAAAGCACCGTTTGTGCCGGTCAACTGCGGGGCGATTCCTGAAAATTTGATGGAGAGCGAATTTTTCGGGCACAAAAAAGGCAGCTTTACCGGCGCAATGGCGGATAAGCAAGGGTTGTTTCAAGCGGCGCACAAAGGCACCTTGTTTTTGGATGAAGTCGCGGATTTGCCGCTGACCATGCAGGTCAAGTTGCTACGGGCGATTCAAGAAGGTGCGATCAAACCCGTCGGGGGCTTGGAGGAAATTCCAGTGGATGTGCGGATTCTGAGTGCCACCCACAAGAGTCTGGAACACGAAGTAGCCGCTGGGCATTTCCGGCAGGATTTGTATTACCGCTTGAATGTGATCAAGTTGAAAGTACCGCCACTGCGCGAACGCCAGGAAGATATTTTGCTATTGGCGGATTTTTTCTTGCAGAAAATTGCCGAGCGTTGGCAAATGCCGCCGATACGCTTGTCGCCAGCCGCACGCAATGAACTGGCTGCTTATGCGTTTCCCGGCAATGTGCGGGAGTTGGAAAATGTGTTGGAGCGGGCGAGTACGCTGTGTGATAACAATACGATTCAGCCGGATGATTTGCAGTTGCCGACGAACGTGGTCACGTCTCACCCCACTGACTCTGCTTCCCTTCGACTTCGCTCAGGGAACGACGCTGGGCTTGAAGAAAAGAAGGTGGCGAAAGGAGAGGCTGAGGCGTTACCGGCTTGGAATCCGGTGGATGAGGAGGCGGAGCGCGATTTGATTTTGCGGGCGTTGGAACAGACACGCTGGAATCGCACCAAGGCGGCGGAAGTGCTGGGGATGTCGTTTCGGCAATTGCGTTATCGGATTCAGAAGTATGGGTTGGATGAGGGATGAGCTGCCTTGCCTGCACTCTGATGATACCCTATAATATCGTCATCAGTTATATGATGACGGATTCATTATGCGCACTATTATCGAAATACCCGATACACAGATTGAGCAACTCATACGCTTTGCTGTTCAGGAAAAAATTTCCCGTGCTGAACTCATTCGGCGGGCAGTGGCGGATTATTTGCAACGTTACGACAATACCGCTGGGGATGATGCTTTCGGGCTGTGGGCTGCGCGGCACGAAGATGGGCTGGCGTATCAGGAACGGCTGCGTGGGGAATGGGACTAATGAAAGCACTGTTTGATACCAATATCCTGATCGACTACCTGAACGGTATTACGCTTGCCAAGGAAGAAATTGACCGCTATGCACACATAGCAATCAGTGTAGTAACATGGATGGAGGTTATGGTGGGTACAAAACCGGAGGAGGAAGCTGCGGTAAGGCGCTTTTTGTCGCGCTTCGAGCCTGTTCCGTTAAGTGCCACTATCGCGGAACGGGCCGTGGAAATTCGCCGAGCGACCCGTGTCCGATTGCCGGATGCCATTATCCGAGCAAGTGCGGAAGTGGAACATGCACTGCTGGTATCACGAAATACCAAGGATTTCCCCGAAGGTGAACCGTGGATCAGGATTCCCTATAAGTTATAGGCTGTACCTGCGGACGCCATTTGCCTTTCCCTCATGACGCTTTGTGTATACCGACGGCATGTGAATTCTCGGTTTTTGAGGTAGGGGCAGCCCCCCCGTGTCTGCCCTCTTTGCTTGAAGAAGGGTAGACACGGGGGTCTACCCCTACCGAATCTTCAAATGCCGTGGGTGTATGAATACGCTATTATCAGTGGCATCGGCACAGGAGATTCACACATGGGTTACGCATTATTGAAAGACACTTACCTCTCGCCTGATGAGTATTTGGAAGGTGAGCAATTCGCCGTCGAGAAATCGGAATACGTTCGTGGCGAAGTGTATGCGATGGCGGAGGCTTCGGATCGGCATGTTAAAGTGACGTTGAACGCGGCTTTGCTAATTAAGCAACAACTGCGTGGCTCTGGGTGCAGCACGTATATTGCGGATATGAAAGTACGCATTGAAGCCGATGATACCTTTTTCTACCCGGATGTGATGGTAACGTGCGAGCCTTCCGATCAGTTGGCGGAGCGGGATTATGCCAAACAGCACCCCAAGCTGATTGTCGAGGTGCTTTCCCCTTCAACGGAGGATAAAGACCGTGGCAGCAAGTTCATGAGTTACCGCAAGTTGGATAGTTTGGAGGAATATTTACTGATCGACCCGCGCCAGTATTATGTAGAACTGTTCCGCCGCCAAAATGGGGATGAATGGGTACTCATGACGCGCACGGGCGCGGACGCAACCTTAACGCTCAACAGCATTGGGTTAACGTGCTGTTTAGCGGATTTCTATGACGATGTGCGGTTTGATTAGTATTTGCTTTCCCCCACACCCAAACACTATTCTTACGTTATGGCGCATAGATCAAGGAAACGTAAAATGTATACAGCAACCCTTTCCAGCACATACCAACTCTCCATCCCTAAAGGCATTTGTGACTTGCTTAACTTGCAGGCGGGTCAACAGTTTACCGTGCTAGCGAAAGGCAAGGTGATTGAATTGGTGCAAGTGCGTTCCATCAAAGAAATGCGGGGATTTCTCAAGGGTGTGAATACTGAGGACATCCGTGATCGGCGGGATCGTTTCTGATGGCCTGCGTGGTGGATACTTGTGGCTGGATTGAATGGCTGACCGATGGCGTATTGGTCACGGCGTTTGAACCTTGGTTGAATGATCTTGAGCAAGTTTATGTGCCTACTGTCATTCAATTTGAGCTGTACAAATGGGTTAAGCGTGAACGCAGTGAAGACCGCGCTTTAGAGGTCGTGGCATTGACCGAACAGGGGAATGTTCTGCCGCTGAATACCGCGATCAGCTTGCTGGCAGCAGATTTGGCATTGGAACATAAGCTATCGTTTGCCGATGCGGTTATTTATGCAACGGCACGCTATGCGGATGTGGTGTTAGTGACGGCTGATGATCATTTCAAAGATTTATCGCACGTCATCTACTTTGACAAGACTCAGGCATTATCCTAACAGCAAGAGCCGCCTACGCGGCTCTCCACTGTCACATTCTCCCGCCCACCTGTCACAAGCTGACACACTCTGACACCTGTCACACTCGAAACCACCGATTATCCCCAAAAACCAACCGTCAATACCCCATTCCACGTTGGCACGTCTCCTGCATTAATGCTCACGTCTGAGGACAACAAAATCCCAACTAATCCTAACAACAAGGAATGATTAAAATGAGCATGAAAACCATGAAAGCTAAAGCCCAAGCAGGTTTCACCCTGATCGAATTGATGATCGTCGTTGCCATCATCGGCATTTTGGCGGCGATTGCACTGCCTGCATATCAAGACTACACCAAGCGTTCACACGTATCGGAAGGCTTAAGCTTAGCGGGTTCTGCAAAACTGGCAGCCACAGAGTTCTATGCGGATCGTGGTGCGTGGCCAACAACTAATACTGCGGCTGGCTTACCTGCGGATACCGCTATTACAGGTAATGCTGTTAAATCTGTCGGTATCGGTGCGACGGGTGGCGTTATTACAATTACATATAATAGTAAAGTTACTGATAACGCAACTATTCTTTTAACACCAACAGTTAATGATGGTAACGGTTCAGTCATTTGGAATTGTGCGACTGGTGGCACTGTGCTGGCTAAATTCCGTCCTGCTACTTGCCGTGGTACAACCTAATATTTCACTATTAACATAAAATTAAGCCCGTCTTTCGCGGGCTTAATTTATATTCAGGATACGTGAAAGCCCATGAGAACTATAAACAAGAATGGCTTTACACTAATTGAGATGTTGGTTGTTGTTGCAATCATAGGGATTCTTACAGCTATTGCTTTGCCCGCCTATCAAAACTATTTGAAAAGAGCACATGTGTTGGAAGGCATTCACCTTGCTAGTGCTCCAAAATTTGCAGTATACGAATATTATTACTGGAATAGTCATTTCCCTGAAAACAATGCAATCACAGGTTTAGCAGAACCCAGTGCAATACGCGGCAATGCTGTTAAATCAATCACTATTGAAGATGGCGTTATAAAAATCACTTACAATGAAAGAGTATCAGACAATGCCACTGTATTAATTACACCTAGCATTACTGATGGTAGTATTACATGGTCTTGTAGTGGCGGCACTGTTCACAACACACTCAGACCGATGCACTGTCGAGAAGAAGAATAACGCCATATAACATATTGTACTGAGGCTTCACCATGCTAATAACAAAACTACGTGCTTCACTTATTCACCTATTATTAAGTATGTTTGTTGTTGGGGCATTTCTCACCTTCGCTTTACTGGTTTGGTATCCACAACCGTTTTTTGCCAGCTCTGGCTTAAAAGATATTGTATTAATTCTGTTGAGTGTTGATTTGATTCTAGGGCCACTACTAACGTTCGTTGTGTTCAAGCCGAATAAGCCTAGTCTGAAGTTTGATCTTGGTTTTATAGCGGTTGTGCAAATTGCTGCGTTAACCTATGGCATGTATACCATTTATCAGGGACACCCGATTTATGTCGCTTATGCCGTTGACCGTTTTACTCTGATCAGCGCGGCTGACGTAACCCCCAATGATGCAAAAGAAGCGGAATTACGAGCATCAGGCTGGTGGAAGCCCATCATGGTTTATGCTGAAACGCCATCTGACCCTAAAGAACGAGAGAAACTGATATTTGAGGTTCTGTCTGGTAAACCCGACATCGACGCACGCCCCGAATATTATCAATCTTTTGAGGATAATATCAGCAAAGTATTAGCCGGAGGTATCAAACCCGAAAAACTGTTTGCATCTCCCCCGCATAAAGCAGCACTTGACAGATTTCTTACCCAATACGGTAAAACCGCAACAGATTATGCCTTTCTACCCTTAGTAGGAAAGGAAGACGATGTAATCTGGGTCTGGGATAAAGCCACAAGTAAAGCCGTTGATACTATCAGCTTAACCCCGTGGAATTTGTAACGTGAGTATCGTTATTGACAAATACACAAGCCTTATTGGCTTATCCTTAATAGGGTTAAGTGTACTGCCTTTCTTTATGACTAATGCTTTCCACGATTCACAACGGTTAATTACGGTGATTGCTATGGCATTCATCGTTATTTACCAATTAAAAAATCCGATTAAACAATCACTAACGACTATTTGGTTGTTATCATTATTCTTGATATTTGGTAGCATTATTACACTCAATTCAATGTCTTTAGAATGGTCAAGTCTTGAATTTATTTTATTTAGCACACTGACTGCTGCCATACTATTAAATAAAAACACTATTCATGAAAACACTATAAGACATTGGGTTGTTATTTTTTCTATTACACAAGCCATTTATATTCTACGTGGACTTTTGAACTATATATTCATTATCCTGCACAATGATCCGCTAGATGTATGGAATATTATTGATGGATTCTCAAACATTCGTTTTTATGCACAATTTCTGAGTTGGACACTACCCTTTATTATTGCTTATCTCTGTTTTAATAAGTCAGAGAAATACCGTTCATGGATCATTGCCATTGCCGTCTCAAGCTGGATTATGGTGTTAATGAGTGGTACACGCGCTTTTATGGTCGGTATGGCGTTCGGTCTATTGGTAACCCTGTGGTTCACACCCAGACTGTGGCGAAGCTATACGAAGTGGACACTATTAACCGGTATCTGGGGAGTAATTGGCTATATCCTACTCATATTTATCATTCCCAGCTTAGTGGGTATTGATAATAATGCCGCCTTAAACAGCACAATCAACCGTGATTTCAGTAATTCCAGCGGAAGAGTACAAATATGGATTGATACCATCCACATTATTCTCAACAATCCTTACATGGGCATAGGGCCAATGATGACCGCTATGGAAGGCTCGTTGGATAAAGTAGCGCATCCACACAACTTTCCTCTACAACTTGCTGCCGAATGGGGCATACCGTTTGCTATTGCGTTTGGGATAGTCATGGCTTATTTGGGCGCAACTTGGCGCACGTTAATTGCCTGCGAGCCTGAATTGCGCGAACCTTTGGCACTGCCGATTACCGCCGCTGTTAGCTCTGCTCTTGCCGCCAGTATGGTCGATGGCCTGATGGTGATGCCTGTCAGTTTATTTTATATGGCAATTATTTTAGGGCTGGCGACGGCACTGTGGCGAGATTGGACACCTAATACCTATCGAATCACAATTCCACTGGGGCTAACCAGTGTTTTTCTGCTATCAGCCTTATCACTTGCTGCCATTACTACTTACCAATGGCAGGCGCTTTCCGAAAAAGATACATCAGCTTATAGGCTAGAGCCGCGTTTCTGGGTTGATGGAAAAATCAGAACAAATATTCAAACGCATGGCAGCAGACCTCGCCAACCTGCTGATAAAGCATTCAGTCACTAAAAATCAGCGATTCAGAGCCTAGCCCTTTGATTCACGGATCAATGAGTTAAAGG
>CAYNNA010000023.1:0-27692 GCA_964398375.1 uncultured Thiothrix sp. | reverse complement strand
ATGCCTTTAACTCATTGATCCGTGAATCAAAGGGCTAGGCTCTGAATCGCTGTCAGAATGCCATGCAACTTTTGAGTGCTGTTGGGCATAAGAAAACTACCATTAGTAAATTCGATTAATATTTTGATAATGGTTGCCATATAATATCCGATTAAGACCATAAACCCCAATTAATCACTTATAGGTAATAAATCATGAATATGAACAGTGTCAAGGTTCATACGTTCAATAAAACCTCTGTCGCAAAGCAAGGGCAATTACTACTGGCGGGCGTTGTGATGTCATCACTGCTCACCGCTTGTGGTGGCGGTAGTGGCCCTTCTGCCGCAGAGCTGGCGGCACAAGCCGCACAAGCTGCGCAAGCCGCTGCTGATAAAGTAGCGGCTGATGCCAAGTCAGCGGCAGAGCGACAAGCCGCGCTGGTGGCAGCTCGTCAAAAAACGCAAGACCTCCTAACGCAAGTCGATAGCGATGCCAAAGCCACCCAATCTGCAAATGCTATGGCTGGTTATTCGCTATTGCTGGCTAAACAGCAGGGCGGGAATTATTCCGAACCTGAAGTTGTCGAAGCACTAGCCGAAACCCAAACATTTGCTGATCGGGCTAAACAAGCAGTCAACCAGGCATTGGCTCAGCAAGCAGTAGCCAAAACGGCAACAAACAATGCTGACAGTGCACAAACGCTGGCAGAAGTTCAGGCATTTTCACAGCAAGTAGAAGCCGCCGCGCTTGAGGTCAACGCTGCTCGCACGGCGGCAGAACAAGCACGCGAAGCAACGCAAGCCGCTGCAAAAAAGGTTAGTGATGGCGTTAAAATTGCCGAAGCGGCGCGACGTTATACCAAACTCGACAGCGCCGGTAATGTACTACCTGCTTCGGCGACGTCATGGGCATGTGTCAAAGAAAATGCGACTGGTAAGGTTTGGGAATCTAAAACTAGTACTGGGCTGCGTGACAGCGATTGGCGCTACCGGCATTTCCACAACTATGCCGGTTATGCCAGTACCAAGGATAGCAATGGCAGAACGTTGTGTGAGGGGCTTGGCAATTGCGATGCCTACAGTTATGTGAATGCCGTTAATGGTACTGGTTTATGTGGCAGGTCCCAATGGCGTTTGCCAACAATGGAAGAACTGTTGAATCTCGTGCAAGTGAATAACAACGGGCAGCGTCCTAACATTGACTTGGCGGTTTTCCCGGATACGGTCAATAAACCGCGTGAAGCCGCCTACTGTTCCGAAAATATGGCACGGACGGCAACCGATTGTGGTTATGCAGCCGGTACACCCGTCAACAAAAGTGCTGATGGTCGTATCGAGTGCAATTACCAAGGTGTTGATTATGGCTTATCCATCAGAGCTGAGAACCCACGCGGTGATAGCATGGTGCCACTGCGTTATTACGGTGAAGTACAAGATGGGCTATCGACTTACCCTGCCAATAACTGGATTTGTTATACCCGCTTGATCAGTACTTACTAGGCTTCATCTATGTGGGGGCGTCCTGTGTTGTACGGGACGCCCCTTTTTTATGGCGGGCAGTATTACTGTAACCCACCGCGCACGATGTAGTTCGCAGCAAAGCCGGTGTTGAGCGGGTGCAACAGAATATTGCCTACCAGCAGGCTGGTATCATTGCCGGGGCCAGTAAACAAGGTTTTGCCATCGAAGTTTAGGTCGGTAGCGAGATAACCTGACAATATGTGGTTAGTGTTACCTTGGAGATTATCCGTACTGGTAATCACGCCACTCAGCAAACTAGTCACATCATTACCGGGACCATTTGCCGTCAGGGTATTGCTGCCATTGATGTCGCCTGCCCACATGAGCGCCACTTTACCGTTCAATGCACGGGTTTCTTCGCCTCTCACCGCCGTTGAACTGGCGGCAAAGTTGATCAGTTTTGCATTGTTATCCAAGCTGACCGGGCTGGCACTCATCACACCCAAATGGTTACGATGGCGCACACTGATGTAGTAATTGCCTGCCTTAATGTTCGCAAAGTGCAAGTTGGTGGAGCCGGTTTGCGAATCCACTAAATCCCCGTCGCGTTGTAACATAACAGCTCGGCTGGCTACGATGGTGTTAACGCTGGTGCGCAAATCAACCAATGCCCAGTCCACTACCGCATTGTTGCCAGTGGTTTCCTTGAGCATGGTGCTGAGGGTTTCAGTACCTGCATGGTTGAATGGGGCGTATTGGTAAGGCTGTTTGTTGGGTAATAAACCTAAGGTGTTCAGCTCAGCAGACATGAGTGCGGTGTTGCTGTCATAAGCACCTTGTAAGAGCGCCCGTACATTGACGACTACACCGTCATCAGCCGTGTTATTCACAATGCTGATTTTGAAGAGTTTGCTGTTAGTCAAACCACCTTTGTCTGTCACGGTGACTTCCACTTCGTACAGGTTATCGCGGTTAGTATCCATTGGTGCATCGTAGTCAGGAATGGCACGGAAACGCAGCAAACCAGTGGTTGCATTGATCTCGAAGTGGCTGCTATCCGCGCCCCCACTAATGCGGTAGCTTAGTTTGTCGTTAGCATCGGGATCTTGCGCTTTGACGCTGAGCACCTCGGCATTGCTGTCTTCTGTCAAGGTAAGTGCTGTTGCCGACGTGATGTTGGGTGCTTCGTTGGTATCCATTACCCTTACATTCATGTCGCGCACGTATTTCTTGCCATCAACCGTGGTTGCGGTGATTTGCAGGTCATAGACATTATCTTTGTCCTTATCCATTGGCAGCTCATAGTTACCGGGGAGCGGTAAGATGCCCGGTGTGACAATAGCACGGGTTTCAGCCTCGTTATCTGCTAAGGCAGATTTGGTGATAATGATGTTACTGACCAAGAACTTGACAGTGGCACAATCCAAGGTCGCACCGGGAGCCGGGTTGGTAATGGTGAAGAATTTACCATCTGCCCCGCCACTAATGACGTAAGTAATTGGATTACCATTGGAGTCTTTGGCTTCCAGTAGCTTGATGACCGTCGTCAGGTCAGTTTCATCAATCACCATGTTTGAGCCGCTAGTAGTGTCATCAATCAAGCTGTCACAGACTTGCGTGGTAATGCCATCGCGGATACCCGAAAACTCGGAGGTGGAGCCATAAGTCGTTGGGCCGGTTTTCTGAGTCAAGGTCGCACTGATGTAGGCACCTTTAGCCACGGCTATTTTGGCGTTGAGCGTACCTTTGAAATTGAGGTTTCCTGTGCCGGGGTGGTTCAGGTCTTTGCTGCCGATGAAGGTTTGACCTTCACCATTACCGGATGCATCCTTAGCCGTGCTAACAAAGAATTCGAGACGGTAATCGCCTGCGGCTAAATCCAGATTGAAGTCATGCGTCACAATCTTCGTGCCATTGGCACCGAAAGAGTTAACTTTAACCTCTGGGTAATTAATCAGGCTGTTCGGACCAGAATCCGTATCACCAGCATCATTAGCGGTTACACCGAAACTGTTTTCAGTGCCACCAACCAAATCAATACCTAACCCAGCATTGGCATAAATGCTGTTGCCAAGAATGCTGTTGAACATTGACCCTGAATTCGTGATGCTGATACCACTGCCACCGTTATTGGTAATCAGGTTGCCCTCACCATCGTTAATGCCACCAATGTTATTACTGCTGGCGGCGTTGATGCGAATGCCTGAGCCGGTGTTAGCCCGCGTAATGCCGGATGGGGTAATGCCAATATGGTTAGCTAATAAGCTATTATTGTTACTGCTATCAATGTAAATACCCGATCCAGCAAACCCGGTGATCGCCAATTTGCGGATAGTGCTGGCGTTGCTGCCAGCGCCCAAGGTTAAGCCGTTAGCGCCGCTGCCTGCGGTGGTGCCTTTCAATTCCAATATTGGGTTGCTGTTAGAGCCGGGTGGGAGTGAGGCATCTAATACAATAGGCGCAGTAATGCTGGGCAGGGCACTTTGCAACGGGATGCTCCAATAACCCGTGGTGTAATTTGGGTCGCTGCTGAAGAGTTCCAAAATCGCATTTTCTTTGCCAGCAGTACGCCCGACCTGCGCCAGTGTGGCATCGCCACCCAATACATTCGCATTGATTAGGAACTGACGCAGGGAACCCGCACCGCTGTCATTGGTATTGGTCACGGTGTCGAAGTTGAAGCCGAAACTGACGTTACTGAGGTTGGTGGCTGCGACAGTGATGGGTTGTACTACTTGGGCTTGTTTACTATCCAAAGTGCTGCCACTGAATACGAATGTTCCTGTGTTTAATATTGATTCACGCCAGCCGTTGCTGTCTGCATCTGCGTTGCTGGGCTGGTATCCGCCGACACTGTTGATGGTTGCGGTTGTACCATCGGTGCGGTAGGTCATGATGCCGCGTTCTGAGCCGTTGCTGCCGCTACGGGTGGACTTGACACTGTTGCTGACCGCGCGGACATGGTAATTATTCGGGGTTAAACCGGCGAATGCATAGTCACCCGTACCGTTGCTGGTAGCACTTTCCAATAAACGTCCACTGTTATCATACAGTTCTAGAGTAGCGCCCGAAGTACCTTGCGTGCCTGTAGCGCCGAATGCGCGACCTGCGCCGCCGCCGTAGTTCACGTCTTCAAACACCTTGCCGGAGACTTCCTTACAAGTGTCGGTGTCTTCCAGTACTACTTTTTCAAAGGCGTAGTCGTGTCCATTCTTACCCGCCACATCAATGCAAATGCTTTGAATATGGGTGCGGTTGAGGCTGCTCATGCCTGTAAAGCTGACGAGTGGGAAACGGATATTTGTCCAACCGTCTACCGTTCCCAATTGTTGGTAAACGAGGTTAACCATGTCTTGGGTTAAGGATGCGCTGTTTGTGCCGTCAGACAACGTAATAGTCATCGGGATATTGGCACGGGTTGCTGCATTGGGATTGTGATGCTCATCCTCCATCACATTGAACAAGATATTATCGGTTTGGCTTAAGTTGACGTTTAACCCCGCCCCATTGGCGTTGTAGCACAGCTTCATGTTGGCAGCAGTACTAGCATTATTAGCGACATCTAACAGACCATAACCATTGGTGGCTGTGCCGCGAGGGGCAGGGCCAAAGGTCACGGTACGTGTGTCACCAATTAGTGCATCAACATTGGCATTCCACGTTTGGGTAATAGGCCCTGGGCTGGCAGTAGTGAGTTCGATGGTTTGCACACTGGCGCTATCAAAGGCATCCAGTACACTACAACCAAGGGGGGGATTAACCGTCAAGGTATTAATAACGGGTGAAAACTCGGATGTACCCACACCTGACACGGTAGCGGTGGCGGTCATGGTGTCACCGATCACAAAACCGGGAGGTGCTGGAATCGTGACACTGAAGGCTTTCATGCCGGTTTGGTTGTTGCCATCGGCATCGGTTGGCAGGGTACAGTTGGCGGAATCCGTGTCTGAGGCACTACCTTCTACGAAGCTGGTCAGGTAGCTCTGACCTTCGCCGTAATCCTTGGATTTGCTAAATTTGTTTGCACCGGACGTGGCTGTGCCACCGGCACTAACATCAGCCTCAAACAATTCAACCGTTGCCCCTGTTGGTGCACAGCCTTTGAGAGTCAGGTTGCTGCCAAACAAGGATGCCTGTGAAAAGATTGGGAAGTTGAGCAAGCTGTTTGCGCCCGTGTCCGCATCATTGGCATCGTTGGTCGTGATGCTGCCGTTGGTGTTACCAGCCTCAAGGTTGATGCCCAGACCACCGTTGGCGTAGATGCTATTTTGGGAAATAATCGCGGCTTTTGCGGTGCCGCCACCATTGAAGTTCCAAGCGTGAATGCCATCCCCGCCGTTGTGGGCAATCAGATTGTCATTAATGAGGTTTAGGTCGGCAGAGCTGACAATTTCAATGCCGTGCGCATTGCCGATATTGGTGGCACTATGCAATGGGTCAGTGCCAATGTAATTGAAACTGACCGTATTGTTTTTGGAACTGCGGATTTTGATCCCCGCCCCTTGGAAGCGATTGATCGCGAGGTATTTGATTGTGCTGCCGCCGTTAGTACCCGCTAGGATCAAACCGTTATGCCATTGGTTCAGGTTTTTGACAATTGTACCGTCCAGTTCGATAACGGGGCGGTTAGCAAAAGCAAAGCCTGCCCGTGCCGGTTGCGTGGAGGCGTCAATGATTACAGCGTCACCGATTTCTGGCATGGCTGTTGCTGCCGCAATGCTCCAGTATTGGTTGGCGGCATTGAATTTGGGGTCGCTGGTGGGTAGCTCGAAAATGGCATTTTCTTTGCCAGCCGTGCGTCCGGTTTGTGCCAGCGTGGCTTCTCCCCCCAGCAGGTTGCTGTTGAGGATAAACTGGCGCAAGGAGCCTTGCCCGCTGTCATTGGCGTTGACGATTGTACTGAAGTTAAAGCCGAAATCAGCAGCGGTAACGCTACTATTCGATAGGGCGATGGCTTGCACGGATTGCGCTTGCCCGCCGCCGGATAGCACAAAAGTCGTGGTATTGAGGGTTTGGTTGGTGGTGTTGGCAGCCGCATCAACGCTGGCAGGTTTGCGCCCGCCGACTTCGCTAGTAATCGCGGTTGTGCCATCGGTGCGGTAGGTTTGAATGCCACGTTCCGTGCCGTTGCTGCCCGCGCGGGTGGATTTAACCGTATCGTTGACCACACGCACGTAGTAGTTACCCGCTGCGAGCGAGCTGAAACTGTATGAGCCATCAGCGGCTGTGGTCGTGCTGGTGAGGAAGGCGCCCGCCGAACTGTAAAGTTCAACCCTAGAGCCATTGACGCCTGCTGTGCCTGCCGTGCCTAATGCCCGCCCTGCGCCACCGCCGTAGTTCACGTCTTCAAAAATTTTGCCGGAGATACTGGCAGTCTCGCCTGTTTGGATGGTTAGTGCATAATCTTCCACTTCACCGTAAGCACCAAACCCACTGGCAGCAACGCCCGGATTGATAGCCCAGCGGAAGCGTGCATAGGTCTGACTGGTCGTTGCTGTGGCTGGCACATTTACCGGAATGCTGATGACACCATCCGCATCGGTATCTTGCAGGTCGGTGGCAATTTGCTCACCCGCATCAGCAAAATCACCATCACCATTCCAGTCGATCCAAGCACTTAAATAAGCAGCACCTGCCACATTGACTATTACCGTGCCAGATTGCCCGGTGGTTAGCGCCGGAATGATCACACCGTCTTCATCATCCAGTTTGTTGGCATCATCACCGCTGGCATTGGCTGCGGTTGGTGTTGCGGTTTCTGCATCACCGCGCTGAGTACCGATGCGGCGGCTCCAGCTTTGGGAATGGTAAGCATCACCATAACTCGCTGGTGCATCACCATAGTCGCAACCGTGTGCGACAAAGCGATAAAGGTTCATGCCTAACCCTGACAAATTATTGGTGCTGCTGGTTAATTGTGCTGTTTGGTTGGCGGAAACCCCTTTAATGCTTTGAATGAGTAACGTATGCCCATCATTTTCCGTGTAAGCACCTTGTGAACGCGCCGGGTCACTGAGGTAAGAACCGGCATTATTGCTGACGGGTATTTCGGCCAGTTTTGTCCAGCCTGCACCAATCGCTAGGGACTCTGGTTTAGAAGAAGAGCCGTAAGCAAAGATCAAGTTATCCGTGACGGTTGTACCCGGTGGTTGTTCGCCGTCTGCTGTTGGTGCAACAGAAATGGCAATATTGAACGGTGATTGCCTATCGTTGACACCACCTGCGACCTCAATTCCAGCTACATTTGCAAAGGTAGCGACAGCTAAAACAGCGTCATCACCTGCATTCTTGGGTGCATTGATACCTGTTACTTGTAATGCCTGCGCACCTGTTGGGATACTGAGGTCAAAGAGTACATACAAGTAGTAACTACGTGATATTTCTGCGTCGCCAACATTCGTGCTGGAGCCAAAGGTATCCCAGTAGAATGATTGTTTCGTTAACGGAACCCCGCCGAAAGTCACCGTAGGGGCATCATTCCAACTGTTGCTGAAAGGTGTATTGCCTTCAAAGTTATCGCCGCGCCCATCCGCAATCGGTGTGTGGTCGCGTTCGACACTGAGTAATACCACCATCATGCGGTTAGAACCATATGGAGCCGTATACGTCAGGCTAGGTATACCCAAAGCCCCTGAGCCAGTGGCAGTGGCATACTGGAAAGCATCCAATTGTTCTACACTCGTGGATGTACACACGTTGTAGGCGGGCGGTGTGTGGATGATTATGCTGCTGAGATCAAACCCAAAGTTCTGGTTGGCAAGTGTCCCACCAGCAGTAACGACTTTACTGGTCAATGGGTTGGTCGTACCAATTGTCATACTGGCTGGCAAGTCGATATCAGCTGCATCCACACCGATGCGGTAAGTACGTGAGCTATCTACATTACTGAAGGTGTAAGCGCCGCTGGCATTCGTACTGATGGTATTGACCAGTGTGTCATCAGCCGTATTCGCTGGGGTGAAGTTTTCATCATGCAAACTTACTGTGATATTGGCAATTCCGGTTTCGGTAGCCGAGTCAAACACATTATTCAGGTTGGTGTCACGGTAAACTGTACCCGTTATTGTGCCGGGGGTGCTGTTTGGTTTGTAACCAAAATCCAACGAGTGGTTATTCTGCCCAGCACTACCTACCGTGAAACTAATGATGGCGTTGCTGCCACTGATGGCTGCATCCGAATCTCGCAGGTCTCTCTGTCCATCATTACTGGTATTGCCATCAGCGTTTTGTATGGTGAGTGTGTAGCTGCTCAAGCTGGCTTGGGAATTGTTTATGCTTAAGCTGCAATTTTCCCCGCTGCCCATAAACGTGGCATTTTTGCCGGATGCGTTACTGAAATAATACTCACCGTTTGCGTTGGTGGTGGTAGAAGCAGAATCAGCACCGCAGGTAAGGGTCACGTTGACATTGCTAATGCCGGGTTCGCCCGCATCTTGAATGCCGTCTTTGTCGGTATCCAGCCACACGCGGTTGCCAACCTCAATCGGTGCCGGGTCACACAGCACTTCCAGCTCACCCATGCCGGTACTTTTACCAAGCGTTGTCCACGATAAGGAGTAAGCGTTGTCTTTTGCGCCGGTACGGTTGTTTAACCATACCACGCCGTTCGTTCCCCAACTATTGGCGTCATAAGCAGAAGCCAAGACATGTTCTTTACCTGGTGCGAGTGCTAAGCCCCCAGCAGCAATGTCGTTCATGCCTTCCCAGGCGTTATTGGAAGGACCAAGATCACCCCAGTAATATTCATCGGTGGTCTTGCTGTTGTTAGGGATAGCCGTTGTGCAACCCAGTTCTCCATCATTCAGATAGCCAGTATCGGTTTTACACAGGCGTAACACATCACCCATAGTGTCGCTATAATCCTGAGTTGGGTCAGCGCACACCGGTTCATCATAAGCGTTTGTGCCTTTTTGTAAGCCAGCGCGGTCAATAATGCCTACAATGATCGAGCCATCGGTATCGAATTCGAGGTTGCCTACAATAGGTGAGTGGAATTGCGGACGCACGTTCACTGCATCGGCTTGCGGCAACCAGCCTGACCACTCGCTGGCATTATAGCCGTAGCCACTGCGTGGCTGGTTGATTGGAAAATCTTTCACATGGCTAAACCCAGCCGCTGTGTTAGCAGGGTCGAAGCGCAAGACATAACCGCGTACTTTGCTCAGGTTGTAAGGGTCACTCGCGGCATCACACACCCCGCCCACGTACACATAACCGCGATGGTATTTGACTGCCCACGGGCGGAATATCCCTGAAGTACAGGTATAAGGGGAGGGCAAGTTAATGGCGTAACCCCCTAACACATTGCCAGCAGTGGGTGTTGTGGTCGGGCTGACATTATTAATACCATAGAGTTTGCGGTCGTTGAGGTTGACTAACCATAAACGGTTGTTGCGTTCATCATAGTCAATATCACCCACACCGACTTTGCCGACTTTATCCCAAGCAGCAACGTCGCGGGAAGGCGACCAAGGGCCGCTTGCCAGATTGTTGCAGCTATCACCTGTGACACGTACATCATTGCCGGTATCAATTCCAATAGTGCGCAGGTTAACGTAAGGCGTTGCGCCGGTATACGCGGCGTTCGGGTCAGTCATATCGACCTTGTAGATACCACCCGTCCCTAAAGTACCGAATCCGGCAAAGCGGCGCATAGCGGCTGACGCAAATAACGTTCTGGTGGTTTTTTGATAAGCCATGCCCCATAAAGCACCCGTCTGATTGGTATTGGCTTTGGTGACAGGGGCTGGCGTTTGGTTATAAACATCACCCGTTGCATTGTAAGGGAATGTAAACAAGCTGGCATAGTTACCAACAGCAGCCACACTGGGGTCGCCATTGACAAAGTTGAAGGCAGCAACCGATGGGTCAATTTCGCAATATTCGATCGGGTCACTTAGCCCTAAATGTGTCGTGCAATTACCACTGGCAGTGACAAAGCGCACTGTTGTGGCGTTATCGACGCCTACCGCACCCGAAGACAATCCAGTGGGTAAATTGGTGTATTCCAAACGGTATTGCGTGCCATTGCTTAGCCCACTTAAGGTATACCAGCCGCGTGCATCGGTAGTGGCAGTGGCTGCCACTGCATTGGCACTGTTGTAAGCGGTGACAGTAATGCCTGCAATCCCTTCTTCTTGCGATTCACGGATACCGTTCTGGTTGTAATCGCGGAAGGCTATCCCACCAAACTGTCCGGCACTGGCATTACAACCCAAATCAAATCCAAAGTTCTGGTTGGACAGCGTGCTACCAGCAGCAACGCTGACACCAGCGAGCGGGTTAGCCGTGCCGATAACCGCACTTGCCGGTAAGTCGGTATCGCGTGCGTCAACTTCCACGCGGTAACGCAAAGCAGGGCTGATGTTGGTAAAGCTGTAAGCACCACTGGCATTCGAGCTGGTGCTGGTAATCAGGTTGTCGTCATTGGCGTTGGTGGGTGTCCCATTGTTGTCGTACAGCGTCACCGTGATATTCGCCAAGCCGCTTTCTGTGCCAGTGTCGAAGGTATTATTACCGTTGCTGTCGGTATACACCGAGCCAGCAATGCCGCTGCTGGGGCAGGCACTGGCGAGGGCTACCGCTACATCGTCAATAATCAGTTCATTGCCTTTTTTATCAACGGGGAAGCCACCCACGGTACACCATGCCCCGGAAACCACTGAGTTCGGGTCACACCAACCGCCATCCGTACCAATATGCCCGTAGTTGACGAAGCGGATCGTTGAAGATGCACCTGTTGCGGTAAATTCGATGCGGTATTTTTGGATACCTTCACTTTGTGCCGGTGCTTTGAAATGCACCGAGCCACTCGGTGTGTCTACCCGCATCATCCCAGATTTCCACTCCCCACCCTCTGGGATGGCGGAAAAGTACAAGCGGTAACGTTGCCCTGCGGTTGACGCAAAAGTACGTGACAAGGTGACAGGTTCTGGACCCCAGTCGGACTCATGGGTATTCACGCCGGGGGTTACATCGTCGGGATCATCGCGCAGTTCTACCGCATCCGGTGGTTCCAACATTCTGCCGTTACCATCGAACGCCAGTACCCCGCCGGTGTGAGGATAGTAACGGCGCATCATGCCGTTACCAAAGTAAACCGAACGCCCTTGGGTAGCCGCAAACGGGGCAACTTCCACGGTACGCGCATAGGTATCGCTGCCACCGCCCGTTGCAGTCCAGTTACGGATCACAAACGGTGTAGCAGAAGTATTCGCACCGAAATATTGTTCGCTGGCTAAGTCATCGAAGTTATCGGTGAAAATGGTACTGCTACAGGTTTGTTCTTCACCGCGCACGATAGTGACATCGGGGCTATCCGGTGGCACGTCTATTGCCACCGCAATCGGGAAGTCTTCCACTTCACCGTCGTTGGCATTGTTAGCTGGCGTGCTAGTGCTAACGGCTGAATCCGTCGTCAGGCGCAAACGTATGAATGTTGTACCCAGCTTAATATCGGTTGGAATACTGTTCCAAGTTAGTGTCACTGTGCCATTGGTGTTATTCGCAACGTTGACGGAGGCTGCTTCATCCGCATCAAATGCGCCATTCTTGTCAAAATCGATCCAGCCGTACAGTTTTCCCGCCGCGCCAGTGGTGTTGGTTGTTTTAATATCAACACTGTAACTGGTTGCGGTCATTTTCAGGATGGGGAATAGCGTAATATTAGCGTTGCCGTATTGTTTGGGTGCGCCATCTTCATCCACGCCATCGCCGCTGGCGTTGTAGCTATGCTGACTGCCGGTTTCACTGTCAGGGCGATTTGTTCCCAAGAAAATACTATTCACAATCGTATGACGGGGGTTGCCATAGCTGGCAGGTGCATCCCCGAAATCATAGAAAGGCCCGGAAGAAATCGTCAGTTTGTGGTCTTCGACTTCGCCGCTGGTCGCTGCGCCAATCGGTGATTCTGCCTCGGCTTTGGTTTGGCTTAACCGCAACCGTGCGTAGGTTGTACCCGCCGTTGTGCCTGCCGGTATGGTGAAGGTCGAGTGGAAAGAACCGTTCCAGTAAACATGTTGAGTATCAGCACGTTCACCGGGATCCGAAAAATCGCCATCGCGGTTAAAGTCGATGTAAGCCGTGAGGTAGGCGGTTGAACCTGACTCGTTTTTGACGTAGGTTGTGAGTGTATACGTTTGCCCGACGGTTGTAGGGATAATGGCGGGGTTTTGTAAGCCATCTTCATCATCTGGACTGCCATTGGTGTCGTCTGCGTCAGCATTGGCGTTTTGCTGCGTACCATTGTCGGCATCAATATTGTTACCGATGGCAAGATTGGGGGTAATGGTGTGGCTAGGATTACCGTATGAGGCTGGTGCATCACCGTAATCTTGGTTGGTTATCGGCAGACAGGCAGATTCCAGCGCAACCGTAACATTGTCAATCACTGGCTCGCTGGTCTTTGGCGCAGCACTCAAGCCACCGATGGTACACCACGCATCGCTTGCTGGAATGCACCAATTACCATCGACAGAAATCCGGCTGTAGTTGACAAAGCTGATGGTGGAAGAAGTTGCATTGGCGGTGAAATCCACTTGGTACTGATAGGTGCTGTCAGTGGAACTGGGTGTTTGTAGATGCACTGAGCCACTCGGTGTGTCCACTCGCAGTATCCCACGCCGCCACTCGTTACCATTATTTTCAGGCAAAAGCTCGAAATACAGGCGGTAGCGCTGACCGGCAATGGTATTGAGTGTGCGTGACAGTCGGGGTGGTTGTGGTCCCCAATGCGAGTCGCCAGCAACAACGCCCGGTGTTTGGTCATCCGCAATATCGCGTAACTCAATTGCCGTCGGCGGCGAAGTGATCAAACCATTAGCATCAGCAACCGGGGTAGTGGCGGTGGTTGGGAAAATGCGACGGATTGCTCCGCTATCCATGTAAATGGATGTACCGTGGGTGGAGGCGTACATTCCATCAGTACGGACGCGGGTATCTGTTCCGCCACCGCTGGCAATCCAGTTACGGATAGCACTGGAGCCGGGGCGGTTAGCCGCGAAATATTGCCCACCGGTTAGATCATTAAAGTTGTCGCTGAAGACTGTTGTTGTACAGGCAGCAGGTGATGTGCCTCTGCTCACGCCAACATTAGGGCTATTTGGCGGAAGAGCCAAAGCAATCCCGATCGTATAATCTTCCACTTCACCATTGTTAGCACTGCCGGTTGGGGTGCTGGTTGTTACCGCTGCATCTGTGGTCAGGCGTAGACGGATGAAGGTTGTACCGGGTTGAATATCGGTGGGAATGCTGTTCCATGCGAGTGTTACTGTACCGCCATTGGTTCCGGTCGGGGCGTTGACCGAGGTGGCTTCATCGGCTTCAAACGTGCCGCTTTTGTCAAAGTCGATCCAGCCGTAGAGCTTGCCCGCTGTCCCTGTCGTATTGGTAACGGCGAATGTACTGCTATAGCTGGTATCGGTCATTTTTAGCAACGGAAATAACGTGATACTGCTATTGCTTGGTGATTTAGGTGCGCCGTCTTCATCATCACCGTCACCAGTCGCGTTATGAGTGTGTTGGCTCGCACTCTCTGAATCTGGTGCATTAGTGCCTAATTTGATGCCTGTAACAATGGTATGGCTGACATCACCGTAACTGGCAGGAGCATCTCCATAATCATAACTAACCGTTTGACAGACTTGTGAATATTCTACGCCATCAATCCAGTTAGTACTTGCTTCACGTACAAAGCGCACGTAACGAATCCCGCTAGCAGGTACAGTTAAGGTTATGCGTTTCAGTTGGTCGAGTGTTGATGTACCTAATGTACCACTCGCGCCAAATGTTCCTGCCGAGGTATACGTTGAGCCATTCAGTGATGTTTCAATCCGAACACGTGAAGTACTGGTGTCAGGAGCCAGTGAAATAATAAGAGGACTATTTGCAGGAATGACTGTGCCTAAGTCCAAGCTTAGCTGCCCGGAGCTACCGACAGATGCGGCATTAGTGCTGGTTGCGGTTGAACCCGAATTGCCCAAAGTTCCAACGGCTCGTGTGGCATTAGAAACTGTACCCGATGTGCTGGCACTACTGGCATTGCCAGTCTGATTCATCGCGAATGAATTGATGGGGCAGCCTTGTGAGAAACTTTTATAAGGGCTGGCACAAGCATTAGGCGCATCCAGTTCCGTTGGTCTGGGTATAGCAGTGCGTACAGTATTGGTGGGGGTAGTATTTTGAAAGTCAAAAATCTGGCTACCTGTTTGGGTTTCATCGTAGAAATTGATTGTGTCAGTACTGCTATTACCCGCAAATGTGCCTTGGTTAGTCGTTGAGCCAGAGAAGATAAACGCGCCACTGCCTGTTATGGTGGAGCTGTTGGTAAAGTCGTGACCGGCTACCTTCGCGTTTGCACCGTTGTGGAATGTACCCGGCGCATTATGCTGCCATTTACTCCCCGGCTTAGTGACCAGAATGGTACCGTTATTGGTGACGTTAGGGTTATTAGTGTTAAAACCGTCAAAAGAGACTAGAAGGCAGTTATTGGTAACGTTTAAGTTAGAATTCATATTAATGAATTTCTCTGCATATACCCGACCATTGTTGGTAAAGATACCATCAGGGTTAAAATTACCTTTGGCTTCTAGGCGATAGTTGTTCGTTAAGATTGTACCTTGCTGGGCGTTAAAGTCTTGAGCAGCACTCACCAGCCCATCATTGATAAACGTAGAGTTATTGCCCAGTTGGAAACTGTTTGCCATTGTCATCGTGGCATTCGCGCGGTTATAGAATGTGGTCGCACCGTTGGTATTTAGACCCCCAGTAAAGTTGAGTGTCCCGTAATTGTCGATGACAGTGCCGCTGTTATAGGAAAACGTGGCGAGCTTGGTTGTGCCGTAGTTTACTAACGTACCTGCGACATTGTTCATGTTATTGGGCTGGAACGTTGCACCGCTTTCCACGCACACCGTGGCATTACTCGCAAAGTTATCGAGTGTGCCGGTATATGTGCCGCTGGTAAGCTTGAGTGATTGCCCCGCATTCAGGTTGTAGTTGCTGCTGCCGCCATTACTGGTATAGGTGTACGAAGCCGTGCAGTTGACGGCAAATGCCTGCCCTGTCAGTACGCTTAGTAACAATAATGAAAACAAGATATGTAAGGAAAAACCAAGTGTTCCATTGGTATAGCGGCGTTCAGGCATTGAAAGATTCATTATTCTAGTTCCGTTATCATTATGATTTTTCGGTTTTAATTGGTTTTTCTAACATAATTTTTATTATTACTTATATTTATTGTAACACCATCATAATTTTAATCAATAATGGCGGCGGCGTTTGGCAAATCTTTGAGCCTTACCTGCGTTTCTTACAGACCCACTTGCACCCAAGCCACCATCCCGCTAGATTGCACAGCAAATCATGCAGGAGGCATCCATGAGTGACACCGTTACCCTTTACCACAATCCGCGTTGCTCCAAGTCGCGCCAAGCATTGGAGTTGTTAGAAGCTGAAGGAATTATTCCCACCTTAGTGAAATATTTAGAAAAGCCACCTACCGCAGCAGCGTTGAGCGATTTACTCGACATGTTGGGTTTGGAGCCGCGTGGCTTAATGCGTCAAGGCGAAGCAGAGTATACTGAGCTGAACCTTGCTAACCCTGCCTTGACCCGTGAGCAGTTGATCGAGGCTATGGTGACGTACCCGCGCCTGATCGAACGTCCGATTATGATCAAAGACGGGCAAGCGATTATCGGTCGCCCCCCTGAAAAGGTACTGGATCTTTTATGAAAACTGTCCTGATTTTGTATTACAGCCGCCACGGTAGCGTTGCCAGCATGGCGCAGCAGCTTGCCCGTGGCGTGGAAAGTGTCACCAACACCCAAGCGATGTTACGCACCGTGCCGGAAGTTTCCGAAGTGTGCGAAGCCGTTGCGGATACTATCCCAGCCAGTGGCGCACCTTACGTCACGCTGGATGATTTGAAGCAGTGTGATGCGCTCGCACTCGGTAGCCCCGGTCGTTTCGGCAATATGGCGGCCCCGTTGAAATATTTCCTCGAAAAAACCAGCAGCTTGTGGTTGTCTGGCACACTCACGGGCAAGCCTGCGGGAGTTTTCACCTCTACCTCCAGTTTGCACGGCGGTCAGGAAAGCACGCTGCTCTCGATGATGTTGCCGTTATTGCATCATGGAATGCTCATCACCGGTTTGCCGTATGCGGAAGCGGATTTGATCAGCACCCAAAGCGGTGGTACGCCGTATGGTCCGACCCACGTTTCTGGCAGTGATAGCAACCGCCCGCTGACCGATGAAGAAAAACGCCTGTGTTTTGCCCTTGGCAAGGGACTGGCGCAATTGGCGCATAAACTATGAAAAATTTAGCCATCTGGCGCAACTTAACCCTGTTTAGTTTGCTGGGTTTGATCGGTTTGATCATTGTGTGGAACAGCGTACTGGCAGCCGTGCAACACGTGCCGTTGTGGTTAGAAATTCCTTTGCTGATCGCGCCCTTACTGCTGCTGGTGCGCGGTATTTGGCGCGGTAACATACAAACCCATGTGTATGCGGTGTTACTGTCGCTAATTTACCTGATGCTTGGTATTTGGGTCGTGCTAGACTCACAGGAACGCGCCTACGGTTACGCCATTATTTTCCTCAGTGTGGGCTTGTACGCGGGGGCATTTATGGCGGCTAAAATATTGGGCAAGCGGGCTAAGGGGGAAACCGTATGATGCGTATCGGGCATGGTTACGATGTACACGCCTTCACAGCAGGCGATTATTTGGTGCTGGGTGGGGTGAAAATTCCGCATACTCATGCGTTTAAGGCGCATTCGGATGGGGATGTGTTGTTGCACGCGATTTGCGATGCGCTGCTTGGGGCGCTGGCATTGGGTGATATTGGGCAACATTTCCCCGATACCGCAGTAGAGTACGCCAATATTGATAGCCGGATTTTGTTACGTCACGTCGTCGGACTGGTGCGCAGTCAAGGCTATGGCGTGATTAATCTTGATAGCACGATCATCGCGCAATCGCCTAAAATGTCACCGCATATTTTGACCATGCGCGAACACCTTGCGGCTGATTTGGGCTGTGAACTGAATCAAGTCAATGTGAAAGCAACGACAACTGAAAAATTAGGTTTTACCGGGCGAAAAGAGGGCATTGCTGCCCATGCCGTGGTGTTATTAGGAGCAAATCATGATTGAAAAATTAACCGATGAAGCGCTGGCGGTGATTTTGGAAGGCTTGCCGGGTTGGGTGTTGCGTGACGGCAAGTTACACCGTGTACTGACGTTTGCCGATTTTGTCGAAGCGTTTGGTTTCATGTCACAAGTGGCGCTAGTCGCGGAACGCATGAACCATCACCCGGAATGGTGCAATGTATACAAAACCTTAGCCATCAGCCTGACCACCCATGATGCAGGCGGTATTACCCACCGCGATATTGAATTGGCGCAGACCATCAATCGCTTGGCGGGCTATCCGGTGTAAGAGTTGCTAATGCATCAGCGGCAACGTCACGCACCTCGGCCGCTTGATCACACAAACACGCTTGTAAAAAGGGAATCGCATGGGCATCACCACTTAATCCCAAGTAATGACAAGCATCTGAACGAATCGTGGCATTGGGGTGTTGGCTTAATTCTCCCAGTGTCGCTACAGCGCTTTTGAGCAATGCTGACCCCGCAAGGTCTTCCATGACCACACCAATGCCGATGCGGGTACTCAAGGCGGTGTTAGGGTTTCCCAGCAAGGCCAAGATAACGGGCAATGTGGCGGGTTCGCGTTGAACGCGGGCAGTCACCTCTGCGGCGCGTCCGGTCGCGAGTTGTGCATTAAATTGCAGTTCGATTTCATGTTCTTCTAGCATCCAACGGGGGAAGGTGCGCCAGTGATGGTTTGTCATGTTTATGCCTGTGAAGGTTTGAGGTGATTTATATCCCAATGTGCGATTGCCCAATCCCAACACGTGCTGAGGCTGGAAAATTCGTAAGCATCGGGGCAAGGTTGCCGGAGAAACCGTAGCGCGGCTACCAATGTTTGCAAACGTTCGCTGGTATTGAGTGCGGGGGCAAGGTTTTGTTTACTCAACTTTTGCCCGAATTCATTTAGCACCAACGGCACATGCGCGTAATTCGGTTGTGGTAAAGCCAGTAATTGTTGCAGCCAGATTTGCCGGGGTGTGTTGTCCAGTAAATCTGCACCGCGCACCACCTGATTGACCCCTTGAAACGCATCATCCACCACGACCGCCAGTTGGTAAGTAAATAAACCATCGGCGCGTCGTAATACAAAATCGCCTACTTCGCTCGCTAAGCACTGGCAATATTTACCTTGTATGGCATCGTGGAAACAAATAGGAACATCATGGGTGCGCAAACGTATGGCTGGTAACGTTGGCAAGCCTTTGCGGGAACGGGTGCATGGGTAGGTATGCGTTTGTAAGGTGGCAAGTGCGGCATGGTAAGCGTCTTGGCGCTGACTTTGGTAAAGTATATCGCCATCCCACTCAAAACCGTAGTCGGCTAAGGTTTGGATAATAGCATTCGCCGCACCGGCTTGTTCACGCGGTTTGTCGAGATCTTCAATGCGCAGTAACCAGCGACCCTGTGCCTGCCGCGCCGCCAGATAACTGGCGGTGGCAGCAACCAGCGAACCAAAATGCAATGGCCCAGTGGGGGAGGGGGCGAATCTGCCAATGGTTAGCAAGGCTTAGCGCCTTTAGACCGCCATTTGCTTTTCTTTGATTTCCTGCGTGGTTTTACAGTCGATGCAAAGTTCAGCCGTGGGGCGAACTTCCAGACGCTGCAACCCAATTTCGACCCCGCACGCATCGCAGTAGCCGTAGTCATCGTCATCGACCCGCGCAATGGTTTTCTCGATTTTGCGGATCAGTTTGCGTTCACGGTCACGGGCGCGAAGTTCCAGCGCGAATTCTTCTTCCTGAGTGGCACGGTCAGCCGGGTCAGAAAAGTTGGTGGCGTCTTCTTTCATGTGGTCGACAGTGCGATCCACTTCTTCCATCAGGGATTTTTTCCAAGCAACCAGTATTTGACGAAAATGCGCCAGTTGCTTTTCGTTCATGTACTCTTCGCCGGGTTCGGGGATGTAGGGTTCGATACCTTCGACAGGTAGTGCGGCTTTTCTATTCAGGTGGGTTACAGTATCAGTTGCCATTGTTATCTCCAACAGTGAGTGGCGATGGTCAGTTATTTTGTTGTGGAAGCGTTTCTCGTTTTAACACTGACCAGCAATTTACGCGGGGCGGATTATAGCTGAATTGTTCAGAATAAACAGAGTTTTCGTATTCTATCGGGATTCTCATCAAAATTTTTATATCAATTGCCATATTTCTCTATTTATATGAAATGAAACTGGAAACGCACGGCTATTTCACCGGGATCGGTAATGTTGAGCAATAACTCATCTGGTGTACCCGTAGGCATGAGTTGCCCACTAAAATTAGGCAGGTATTCTTCAGGTGGAAAGCGCCGTAAAGCGATGACTTTATTGTTTTGATCCAAAAAACTGACTTCAATCAGGGGGTAGGGCTGAGGGAACGTTGCATCATTTTGAATGGATGCGCTAATCGTCAGAACGTTTGGGGTATTGGGGTGTGAATAAATATTGCGGCTTAAAAGGTTGATTTTACTTATATCGCGTGGTTGGGTGATGTTGCACCCAATGAGATCACACGTTTGCTGGGTAAGCGTTGCAGTAAGGGGGTGTTGTGCTAACCAGTGACGGCTGCTGTAAAGCACTTGCAATAGCAACAATAAAGCCAGTATGCCGAGGATTACCCATAACCAGACTTTGGGGATTTTTTGTGGCAAAGACCATTGGCGTCGCGGGCGCGAAACCGCTTGGGTGGATTTGAGTGGGGGAGGAAGAATGTCGGCAACATCCGCCGCAGCTACTGCCCCTAATTTGGCAAAGCGGCGCTCTTCGGGCAGCGTTTGGCTTAAGCTTTTCATGGCGTCGAAAATGTTGTCACATTCACCACAACGCAGCAAACCTTGGGCTGCTGTTAATTCTTTCATGGTAACGCGAAAAATCGCGTTGCAGTGGTTACACTGTGTATACATGACTCCGCGCCATTTGAGTAATCGCTTTATTCTATACCATCGGCAATTCAGTTTTCGGTTCTCGCATTTTTTACTAAATCATAAATATCAATGACTTGAGAAATTTAAGGCAACCGAATTTTCATTTACTACTGGTATAGTTGTTGTTCGGCAAAAATGCTTAGTTTAGGCGAGAGAAAATATCACCAGTAGCGCAGTTGCACAAAAAATACAGACTAGCGGCGTACTCCTGTGACCCGCAGCCAATCTTCTTTTTGTACCAGCGAAAACTCATCTAATGATGCTTGGTAAGCAGCGGTAATGGCGGCAGCTTGTTCCGCCAAAATACCCGACAATACCAATTTTCCACCGGGGCGTAATGACGCTAATAATGCGGGGGCGAGTTCCACTAATGGTCCTGCCAAAATGTTTGCCATGACCACATCCCACGTTTGCGTTGGCAAGTGTTCGGGGTAACAGGTATGCAACAGCGCAGGGTCAATGCTGTTGCGCTCGGCGTTGTCTTGGGTTGCCAGTAATGCTTGCGGGTCAATGTCCGTGCCTACTGCATGTTTCGCGCCGAGTTTGAGTGCGGCAATGGCAAGCACGCCAGAGCCGCAACCGTAATCCAGCACGTCTTGCCCGGTCATGTCTTGCTCATCTAGCCACTCAAGGCACAGCGCGGTGGTAGGGTGTGTGCCTGTGCCAAACGCCAAACCGGGGTCAAGTAACAGCTTTACGCTGTCATCATCAGGGGTTTCAAACCAACTGGGGTAAATCCATAGGCGTTTACCGAAACACATAGGCTGGAAACTATCCATCCAAGCGCGTTCCCACGGCTGATCTTCGACGATTTCATACAACACGGATTCGATTTGCCAGTCGGCTTTGCGGGTTTCCAGCAGTAAGCGCAAAGCACTGAGGTCGGTATCTGCCTCATACAATGCGGTGACTACCAGATTGTTCCATAAACGCATCTCGCCGGGACGGGGTTCGAGGATGGGATCATCTTCTGCATCCTGCCAAGTAATGGAAACCGCTCCCACGGCTTCCATTGTATCCACGACCACTTCCTGATGTTTGGAAGTCGTATGACAAACTAATTGCTGCCAGCTCATTATTTGTGCATTCCCAACATTTTTTCGAGGTAGTGAATATCAGCACCACCGGCACGGAATGCGGGGTCTTCCATAATGCGGGTTTGCAGCGGGATATTGGTTTTAATGCCTTCGATGACCATTTCGCTAAGTGCGCCGTGCATCCGGTTGATCGCGGTTTCGCGGTCTTGCCCGTGGACAATCAGCTTGCCAATCATGGAATCGTAGTACGGCGGTACGCTGTAATCGGTGTAAATGTGCGAATCCACCCGCACCCCCAAGCCGCCCGGTACGTGGTAACGGGTAATTTTGCCCGGTGACGGCGCAAAAGTTTGCGGGTCTTCGGCATTGATGCGGCATTCAATCGCATGCCCGTTGACCTTGATGTCTTCCTGACGCAGGGTGAGTGCTTCACCTGAGGCAATCAGCAATTGCTGTTTGACCAAATCCACGCCGGTAATCAATTCCGTGACTGGGTGTTCGACCTGCAAACGGGTATTCATTTCGATGAAATAGAATTCGCCGTCTTCGTACAAAAACTCAAACGTACCTGCGCCCCGGTAGCCGATTTTGCGGCAGGCTTCGGCAACACGGTTGCCAATGCGAGCGCGTTGTTCTGCGGTAATGAACGGGGCAGGGGCTTCTTCCACCACTTTTTGATTGCGGCGTTGCATCGAGCAATCGCGTTCGCACAGGTGGATGGCGTTGCCGTGGGAATCCGCCAGCACTTGCAGTTCGATGTGGCGCGGGCGTTGCAGGAATTTTTCCATGAACACCACGTCGTTACCAAACGCGGCTTTGGCTTCGGCACGGGTGAGGGTAACGGCTGCTACCAGTTCGTCGGCAGAATGCACCACGCGCATCCCGCGCCCGCCACCACCGCCAGTGGCTTTGACAATCAAGGGGTAGCCAATGCGCGTACCCATTTTGAGGATTTCTTCGGGGTCTTCCGGTGTGCCGCCTTCTGAACCGGGAACGCAGGGAACACCTGCGGCAAGCATGGCATCTTTTGCCGAAATTTTGTCACCCATCAGGCGAATGGTTTCGGCACGCGGCCCGATGAAGACGAAACCACTGGATTCGACGCGCTCCGCAAAGTCAGCATTTTCCGACAAAAAACCGTAGCCGGGATGAATGGCATCCGCACCGGTGACTTCCGCCGCGCTGATCAGGGCGGGAACATTCAGGTAACTATCCGTGGAACGTGGTGGACCGATGCACACGGATTCGTCGGCAAGACGCACGTGCTTGAGGTCACGGTCAGCGGTGGAGTGTACCGCTACGGTTTTAATGCCGAGTTCGCGGCAGCCACGCAAGATACGCAAGGCAATTTCGCCCCGGTTTGCGATCAGTACTTTTTTCAACATATTTTCACCTCTGCGGTGGTTACCGAATCACAAACATCATTCAACGATGAACAGCGGTTGCCCGAATTCCACCGGCTGCTCATTTTCAACCAAAATAGCTTTTACAATACCGGCAGCATCAGACTGAATTTGGTTGAGCATTTTCATTGCTTCGATAATGCACAGGGTATCGCCAACTTTAACGCTTTGCCCCACTTCGACGAAAGGTTTAGCGGTTGGGGAGGATGCGCGGTAGAACGTGCCGACCATCGGGGATTCGACAATATGGCCTGAAGGGGTCGCCGCAGCGACAGGCTCAGCAGCAGCAACGGGAGCGGACATCATCGCTTGTGGCTGTTGCGGGGCATAGTATGGCTGGGGTGCTGCGGCTAACGTCATGCCAGAGTTGATGCGGCTGATGCGCACCGAATCTTCGCCTTCTTTGATTTCGATTTCGGCGACATCACTGCCTTCGAGCAATTGAATTAATTTTTGTATTTTACGAACGTCCATCATAAGTTAATGCTCTGTCGTGTTTGTTGAGTTTCTGTATGGCGGCATACAGTGCGAGTTCATAGCCCATTGTACCAAGACCCAAAATCACGCCTTCGGCTATATCAGACAGATACGAGTGATGACGGAAAGGTTCGCGCCGGTGCACATTGGACAGGTGAATTTCGATAAACGGTATCGCGACACCCAGCAGGGCATCCCGCAGCGCAATGCTAGTATGCGTGTAAGCACCGGGATTGATGAGGATGAAATCGACTTGTTCCGTCAGCGCTTGATGAATGCGATCCACCAAAGCACCTTCGGAATTGTGCTGATAGCAATGCAGCGTTTGTTGTTGCTGATTTGCTAACGCTGTCAGACGCGCTTCAATATCAGCCAGTGTCATGTTGCCGTAATGCCCCGGTTCGCGCTTGCCGAGCAAGTTTAGGTTAGGGCCGTTGAGCAGAAGAATGCTTGCCATTGAAATGTGCCTTCGCTCTCGAATAACCGTAAAACGTGAGATTCTACACCGAACAGCAGCGATATGCAGCAATTGGACGCGAAAATGCGAGATTTATCGCGCCTAATGGCTAAGGGTAGTGCCTAGCGCCCTTTGAACAAGGAACCGAGTAAACCGCGCACGATTTGCGTCCCGATGCGTCGCCCTGCACTCGATGTTGCAGCTTTCACGGCGTTTTTCACGAAGGTTTCGCCGATACTGCCCAGCAGACTATCGGGTTCACGGTCAGCAACGCGGCGGGTGCTGCTGTTAGTGCGCCGTTCGGCTTTTTGTGCGGCGGCTTCCGCTTCCTGTTCAGCCGCTTCGATCTCGGCGGTTTCGGCACGTTTTTGCAAGCGTTCGTAAGCAGACTCACGATCCACCATCGTGTCGTAACGCCCTGCAAACGGGCTGGTACGCAAAATATCGTTACGTTCTGTGTCTGTTAGTGGACCAATTCGGGATTGCGGCGGACGGATAATGGTGTGCTGCACGACAGTGGGGATGCCTTTGTCATCGAGTACGGAGACTAAGGCTTCACCAACGCCCATTTGCATAATGGTTTCGGCAGTGTCGATATTTGGGTTTTGGCGGAAGGTTTCGGCAGCGGTACGCACGGCTTTCTGGTCACGCGGGGTGAAGGCACGTAGCGCGTGTTGCACGCGATTGCCGAGTTGCCCCAGTACGGATTCGGGTACATCCAACGGCGTTTGGGTAATGAAGTAAATCCCCACACCTTTGGAACGGATCAGCTTGACGACTTGCTCGACTTTTTGAACCAGTGATTTGGATGCGCCATTGAACAACAAATGCGCTTCGTCAAAGAAGAACACGAGGCGCGGCTTTTCCATATCGCCGACTTCGGGTAGATTTTCAAACAGTTCAGACAGCAACCATAGCAGGAAAGTCGCGTACAAGCGCGGGGTATTGATCAGCCGGTCAGCAGCGAGGATATTGATATTGCCGTAACCGTTCGCGCCGGTACGCATGAAATCCCACAAATCTAGCGCTGGTTCGCCGAAGAATTGGTCAGCACCTTGCTGTTCCAGAACCAGCAATTGACGTTGGATTGCACCGATGGAAGCGGAGCTGACATTGCCGTAAGTATTGCTCAGGGTTTTGCTGTTTTCGCCGAGGTATTGCAGCATGGCGCGTAAGTCTTTCAGATCCAGCAGTAACAAGCCTTGCTCGTCAGCGACCTTGAAGGCAATGTTCAGCACACCTTCTTGGGTGTCGTTTAATTCGAGGAGCTGTGACAGTAACAATGGCCCCATGTCGGAAATGGTGGCACGTACCGGATGCCCGCGTTCACCGGATAAATCCCAAATGACGGTGGGGCAGCCTTCAAAGCGGAAGTCATCAATGCCGATTTTTGCAACGCGCTCATCCACTTTGGGATGCGGGTTGCCGGGTTTGCTAATGCCGGTGAGGTCGCCTTTGATGTCCGCCATGAACACGGGTACGCCAATGCGGGATAACCCTTCCGCCAAGACTTGCAGGGAAATGGTTTTGCCCGTACCGGTTGCGCCTGCAATCAGGCCGTGGCGGTTGGCAAAGCGTGGGTTCAAATACACTTTTTCTTCGCCCTTGCCGATTAGGATTCCGCTCGGTTGTGACATGATGACTCCTTGGTTCTGCTATTTTTAGATTGCGTTGAGTTTAACAGGAAACGCTCGTAAGTCTCTATTGAAGCTGCAATTTACGTAGGCTTTCAAGGGTAATAGCACCACTGGCAAGACCCTGTGCTTCTTGGTACTGCGTCAATGCGCTACGGGTTTCGGAGCCTAATACGCCATCCGGTGTGCCTTGGTAATAGCCCTGTTGTTGCAAGCGGTGTTGCAATTGCTGGATGGTTGCAGCGCTGATAGAAGCTTCACATAGGGCTGGCATGGATACTATTTGTTCCGGGCGCAAGGTTTGTTGCACGGGGATGTTCTGGGTTTTGGCAGCTTGTTGCGTGGTGACTACGGTTGCGGGTTGTTCTACCTTGGCTAATTTGACGTTGGTGTAAACGGCGGGGATTTCTTTACGCACGACTTTAGCAGGTTCGAGTAGCACTTTTCGGGTGATGGTTTCCGTGCGGGCGGGGATCACGCGCTTGACAGTGCGGGCAGGGCTGTCAATCACTTCGCGAGTGACCGTGGTGTATTCTGCCGGTACGGTCAATAAGCAATTGTCCGCTGGTTTGTTGTCGGTTGCCAATACCGCCGCGCAATTGGGATTCCAGCGCTGGGTGGCAGCTTTGACTTTGATGCGTTTGGTTTCGGTGCGGTAAGTGGCGGGTAATGTTTCGATTTCCACTCGTTCGCGTTCGACTTCGACGGTTTCGGTCACTTCACCGAATTTGGCGGGAATGATCTCGTACTCAACGTAAGCATCGGCTATTTTTACCTTGCGCTCGCCGTAACCTATCTGGGTTGGGGTAGTGTTGTAGCGGGTACTGGATTCGTAAATGGTAACGATTTCTGTACCAGGGCGGAACAACGCAGGTGCTAACACTTGTGACTGGCAAACCGCGTCTTGAGGAACCGGTTCTGCCGTGACTGGCGCACTGGTGAATACGATACTGCTTAATAACGGGATGGAAAAGTAGGTGATTTTCATAATTTATTTCGGGGTGATCAGCAACTGGGATTAATTCAGGCGTGGATTCTAAACAAAAACCACATAAAAAGCCTGATATGCTAGTATTTTCTTTTTTGTACTACTTAAATAACGCCTATGCAAGTCCGTGCTGAACAGATTGAAGAGCATCTTCGCCATACCCTCTCCCCGGTTTACCTGATCAGTGGGGATGAGCCATTGCAAGTCATGGAAACGGCTGACGCGATTCGCAAAGCGGCGGCGCTCAAGGGTTTCAGTGAGCGTGATGTGATGACCGTGGATGCACAGTTTGACTGGGGCGTATTGTATGACGCAGCCGGAGCGCTGTCGTTGTTTGCAGATAAAAAATTACTCGATGTACGCTTGTCGACCTGTAAAGCTGGGCAGTCAGGGACGAAAGCCTTGCAGCATTACCTTGAGTATTTGCCGACGGATAAAGTCTTGCTGCTTCAGACCGGGCGTTTGGATAAAGCGTGTAAAAGTGCCGCATGGGTGAAGAAGGTCGAACAACTGGGCGTTTCGGTACAAGTATGGGATTTGTCCCCCGCGCAAACCTTGGCGTGGATTGCACGGCGTATGAAACAAGCGGGTTTGCAGCCGGATAATGAAGCGGTGCGCTACCTGACCGAACGGGTGGAAGGGAATTTGCTGGCGGCGGTGCAGGAAATCGGCAAGTTGGTGTTGCTGTACGGGAGCCGTCCAATGACTGCTGCGAATATTATGGCTGTGGTGGAAGACAATTCGCGTTTTACCGTGTTTGACCTTGCTGACGCGATATTGGCGCAGGATGCCCGCCGGATTCGCCACATTATGTTAGTGCTACAAGAGGAAGAGACCGCAACTCCGTTAGTCGTGTGGGCGCTGGCGGATTTACTGCGCCAGCTTTATACGGGGTGTGAAAATATACGCAATAACTTGTCTAACCAAGCTTTGCTGATGCGGATGCCTAAGGCGCGTCAAGGGTCGTTTCAAACGGCATTACGGCGGCTATTGAGTGCCGATTGGGGGCGCTTGTTTGCGATGGCAGCACGGTTGGATCAGCACAGTAAAGGCGTGGGTCAAGACGTTTCACGCTACCCACAACGGCTTTGGGACGAAATGTTGGATTTGGCACTGTTATTGGGTGGGCGTGAACAATAAAGGGCTTGACAGCGATTCAGAGCCTAGCCCTTTGATTCACGGATCAATGAGTTAAAGGCAT
>CAYNNA010000022.1:0-29307 GCA_964398375.1 uncultured Thiothrix sp. | reverse complement strand
TCGCCGGGTTACGGGCGGGCATCGTTGAGCCTTGATCTGGCGGAACCGTTCAAGCCGGTGCTGACCGATATGCTGATTTTCCGCATGGTGCAACGGCGGATGCTGGATGACAGTTGGTTTGAGCAACATGATGAAGTTTGCCTGCTGACAGAAACCGGGCGGCGGCATGTGGCTGAACAATTCTCCCTGCGGCTGGAAGAGCAGTATCAGGGGCGCAGCTTCCGCAACTGGATTTACCGCGAGGCACTGGGGCTGGAACGCGAAGTTCTGGGGGCAGGGGAGTATGAAGCTTTTAAACGGAGGGTGTGAATGTTCATGTTGATGACTTACGATGTCGAGGCCAAGCGCACCGACAAATTTAAAAAACTGTTGCGCCGCTATCTGAATCACGACCAGTATTCGGTGTTTACCGGCGACATTACCGATGCTCAGGCTATCAAGTTGCGGCGTGAACTGGGTAAGTTGATGATCCCCGGTGATCGGGTGACGCAAATCAGTGCTGCCAATCGCCAGAATGTCGAGGTCAATCATCTGTCGAAAAGTGCTTCTGGCAAGGGCGAACTGAAACAGACACCGGTCGACGACCATCGCCGCGATTTCTCGGTTTTATAGGCAACTTCGCCCGCCACTGAAGCAAAAAACCACTGCCTGTGATGAACTTTCACTACACTTTCATGCTATGTTTACCCGGTCTGATTCAAGCGGGAATGCCTGAAATCCGCTTGAAATCGGGCGTTACGAATCCCCATGTGGGGTTATGAGATAGGACACTACCAGCGTGTCTTTGTGAGCCTGCATGTTACGAATCCCCATGTGGGGTTATGAGGATGGGGTGGACATTTTAACGATGGGAATCACTATGAGTTACGAATCCCCATGTGGGGTTATGAGACGTACAACACAGCATTGAGCGCATCGAAGAACAGCGTTACGAATCCACATGTGGGATTAAGCGTAAAATTCCATATCCAATTGATTTTGAAAATATAATTCAGCTTCCCCATTTGCAAAAGGGGGGATTGAGGGGGATTTTCTTCGTAGAAGTTCATCATTTTAAATATTTTTAAAAACGTATTTACGTAAATATAAAAAATATGCTATAAAACAGTAATATATATTAAATATTAATACATTTTTTTATTGTAAATAATTACGTATTTAGTTAACCGTTGTGAAAAGGAAAGTACCATGAGCAATGTCGTCAAGCTGCCTGAAACAGGCTCACACAACACCATAGAAATTGAAGATGCTCCGTCGGAGTTCCCCATTCCTCACGAAGGCTGTTACTACGGAATAGCAGGGCGTTTTGCTTTTGATGCCTGCCAACAATCCGAAGCGGATCCGATCGGCGTGCTGATTCACTTATTAACCTGGGCAGGCGCTTATTTTGGTAACAAAGCGGTGTTGCGTTTGGGCGATGTCGAAGCGCCGCCGCGTTTGTTCAGCGTAACCGCGAGTTCTGCCGGTGGCGGTAAAGGCACTGCGGCTGCCCCGGTCAGAAAACTCATGCAGGATTATGTCAATGTGCAACTGCGCAAACAGGGTTTACCATTAGCACTATACCGAGACGGTCCAATGTCGAGCGGGGAAGGGCTGGCATGGGCGGTGCGCGACCCAGCGGATACGGAAGATGAAGACGGCAATTCGACCGACAAAGGCGTTCCCGACAAGCGCTTAATGATTCTCGAAGAAGAATTTGCCGCTGTCCTGCAAGCGGCGCGGCGTGAAGGCAACACCGTTTCAGCCGCGATTCGCCGCTTTTGGGACACGGGTAACTTTTCCCCCTTGACCAAAAATAATCGCGTGACAGTAACGGATGCGCACGTCTGTTTCGTCGGTCACATTACTTATGAAGAGTTGGTCAAACGTTTGGAGCAAAGCGAATACGCCACCGCCTTAGCCAGCCGTATTTTATGGATATGCGTGCGTCGTCCCAAAATTGTGGCGATTCCTGAAAGCATTCCCGTTGTCAAAATGCTGCATTACGCCGATGAAGTCGCCAAAGCCATCGCGTTTTCCAGCGAAGTGAATGAATTAACCCTATCCACGGAATCGCTGGAGCTGTGGTCAACCTTGGCGTTGTCATTGGCAAAAGTAAACTCCCCCATGTCGGAACGCTCACGGGTACAAGTGCTACGCATCGCCTGCATTTTTGCCTTGCTGGATTGCACCGATCAGGTCATGCCGAAACATTTACGCGCTGCCACCCATATTTGGGATTACTGCCTAGGCAGCGTCGCTTACATCTTTGAAGGTGAGCAGAATGAGGATGAAGGCAAAATCATGGCAGCCTTGCGTAAACACGGCGGGTTAACCACTACCCAAATCAGGGTGAATGTGTTCCAGCAAAATATCAAATCAGCGGCGATGAACACCTTGCTGAAATCCCTAGAAACACAAGGCAGGATTCGGCGGATTGTGAAACACCGGGGAGACGGGCGCGGGGGGAAACCAGCAACAGTTTTCGAGCTAACCAGAAGCTAAATACGTTTAAATATGTCGATATATTAAACATTATTTTCTAAATAAATAACTAATTTATATCAGTATTTTATTTAATACGTAAATACGTTTTTAAAAAATAATTTTACTAGAAGAAATCTCCAATGCCATACCATTGTTTCTTGTCCCTCCCCTGATAAGGGGAGGTTAGGAAGGGTTTCTGATGACGAGTGGGTTATTTCTGGGGTAGGGCGACGCGAATATTGAGTTCGCGTAATTGCTTGGCATTAACTTCGGCAGGGGCGTCAGTCAAAGGGCAAGCAGCCGTTTGTGTTTTCGGGAACGCCATAACGTCACGAATCGACTGGCTACCCGTCATCAGCATAATCAAACGGTCTAAACCAAATGCCAAACCACCGTGTGGAGGGCAACCATATTTCAGCGCATTCAACAAGAAACCAAACTTCTCTTGCGCTTCCTCATCAGAAATCCCCAATAACTTAAATACAGATTTCTGCATTTCCATATTGTGGATACGCACAGAACCACCGCCGACTTCCGTACCATTTAATACCATGTCATAGGCGATAGACAGCGCTTGCCCCGGATTTGCCAGCAATTCTTCTGGTGAGCCTTTTGGTGCGGTGAAAGGGTGGTGCAAGGCAACCCAACGGTTGTCTTTGTCATCCCATTCAAACATGGGAAAATCCACAACCCATAAGGCTGCCCAAGCGCCTTCGACTAAGCCGCGATCGTGTCCCAGCTTTACCCGCAATGCGCCTAAAGCGTCATTAACTACACGGGATTTATCAGCGCCAAAGAAGATCAAATCACCGGTTTGTGCGCCAGTGCGTTCCATAATGCCGCTAACGGTTTCATCCGGCAGGAACTTCAGAATAGGGGATTGCAAGCCTTCACGCCCAGCAGCCGCGTCATTGACCTTGATATATGCCAAGCCTTTAGCACCGTAACGCCCGACAAAGGTAGTGTAGTCATCAATCTCTTTACGCGACAAATCACCACCTTTTGGCAGGCGCATCGCTACAACACGGCTGTTAGGGTCTTTAGCAGGTGCTGAGAAAACTTTGAATTCCACGCTTTCCATTAAGTCACTGACTTCGATGAACTCCAGTGGAATACGCATATCCGGTTTGTCAGAACCAAAGCGATGCATGGCTTCGGAATAAGGCATACGTGGGAATGGATTCGGTAACTCTACGCCCAAGGTTTCCTTGAAGGTTGCCCGCATCATGGTTTCCATCATGTTCATAATGGCATTGTCATCCATGAAGGAGGTTTCAATGTCCAATTGCGTGAACTCAGGCTGACGGTCTGCACGCAAGTCTTCGTCACGGAAGCAACGCGCAAATTGGTAATAACGATCCATCCCCGACATCATCAGCAACTGTTTGAACAATTGCGGTGACTGGGGCAGGGCGAAGAACGACCCCGGATGAGTGCGGCTAGGCACGAGATAGTCACGTGCACCTTCAGGGGTTGCTTTGGTCAGCATCGGGGTTTCGATGTCGAGGAAGCCATTATCTTCGAGGAAGCGCCGTAAGAAACCGGTTACTTTGGCACGGGTTTGCATCCGCTTCTGCATTTCAGGGCGACGCAAATCAATGTAACGGTAAGTTAAACGGGTTTCCTCACCAACGTTATCTTCATCTAATTGGAATGGTGGCGTTTCAGCCGTATTCAACACATTCAGTTCAAGAGCGAGGATCTCAATTTGCCCACTACGCAAGTTAGCGTTTTCGGTGCCAGCCGGGCGCTGACGCACTTTGCCTACCACTTGCAACACATATTCATTACGTGCTCGTTCAGCCGTTTGGAAAACATCGGTTCTGTCTGGGTCAAAGACAACCTGCACTAAGCCTTCACGATCCCGCAAGTCGATAAAAATAACCCCGCCGTGGTCACGGCGACGGTTGACCCATCCACACAAAGTTACTTGCTGATCTAGCAGGGCTTCATCCACCTGCCCACAATAATGGCTACGCATTGCTTATTCCTGTTGGTTTCAATCTGCCCCGATTTGTTATTTAAGCCGGGAACGTTGCACTGTAAAGGCGGGAATGTTAAGCCCTGACAGCCTGATACGCAAGCGAGATACAGGAAAGCGAGGATAAGGTGTTACAAAGTTGAGATAGCACGTCACAAAGTAGAAAGTGTCGTACCTAAAGAATAGACTTTCGCCTCCAAATCACCACCAATCTGTTCGTATTCGCCACGCAGTTGCCAATGGTCATTCAACTTATAACCCGCACCAACACCTAATAAAATATCGGTGCCACTCATTGCAGTAACAGGCACACCGGCTTTATTGGCTTCGGCATCCCATGCCATGAAGCCCACTTTGCCGGACAGGGAACTTTTACCATCAATAGTGTATGAACCGATGGTCGAGAGCGTTAACCCGGAACCATTAACCGTGGACTTCTCACCCGTTGTGGCGTTAGTACCGTCATTGGTAAACAGGTCGTAATACCCGCCTTCAATGGCAAAATTATCATTAAATTTGTAGCCAGTTGCGATTTTGTATCCGGTACTGTCACAGGCAACGCCTTGATAATTACATTCAGCATCTGACTTGAGTAAGCTAAAACCAGCGTAGAATTGACCGGGCATTTCCGAATTTGCTTCAGTAGCAGAAAATATATCGTTAGCAAAAGTGATGGAGGGGGCAACACTCAAGCTGATCAGACCAATCAAATAGGAAAGTTTCATGGGGGTTTTCCTTGGTAAAAAAGTCCCCCTCTTGAAAAAGAAAGGGACTGACAATCAATAGAATTAGAATGTCGAGAAGGTTGCACCAACGGAGTAAAGGTTATTATTCAAACCATTGAAATGTTCCAGCTCACCTCGGACACCCCAGTTGTCATTGATTTTGTATTCAGCGCCAGCACCTAATGACAAGTCAACGCCATCCGTTGTTGTGCTTTGCACAATCGTGGAGGAACCTGCTCCCACACCGCTAACCTTGGCAGTGGTTTCTTTTTCCCACATCATCAGACCCGCCTTGCCGAACACGTTCATTTCATTGGTAACAGGCGCACTAGCGACCCCGGAAACATTGAAGCCAGTCGCTTGTGAAGCAAAGCTAGTCGCATTAGCCACAGCGTTGACCCCAGGAATCACAGGAATAGCACCGTCAGTGGATGCATCACCGAAATCAATGTAAGAGCCTTCAACAGCTAAATTGGGTGCAACTTTATAACCGCCAAAAACTTTCCAGCCGCTAGGAGTAGGGCAGTCAATATTACCTAATAACGCCCCAGCCTGATCAGCAACAGAATCGCAAGTGCTATCACTGGACTGACCAATGCTCGCACCACCGTAAATAGCACCGGTACTGTCTTCAGAAGAACTACCGCCAAAAATAGACCCACCAGCAAACACCGAAGAACTTGAAAACGCAGCAATAGTTGCTGCCACTAGAATAGATTTTTTCATAATGCTCGTAACCTTTTATTGTTGTAATTAAGCAACCGTAACCATTTTATTCTGGTCACTAGGTAATAAGCAATGCGTGCTATATGGTTTCCGATGAGTGGCTTTAAAGGGAGGTCGCTGTGCTCAGGCTTATTTACAAGCCGGACACGCGCCTGTTCCACAAGCAGCAGAAGGTGCATCATTATTGGCGAGATTCTTTTTGTTGCCGCTTTTGAAGTCGGTTTCGTACCAGCCACCGCCACCTAGGCGAAATGCAGCGGCTGTTACCGTTTTCGCCAGTGTGGAGGCATGACAAGCAGGGCAATCCGTCAGGGGTGCATCTGACATTTTTTGCAGCGCTTCCATTTCATGACCACAAGCACTGCATTGATAAGCATAAATAGGCATAGTGAGACTCCAGTCCGTGTATATTAGCAGGGCGTGATAATAGGGGCGTGCTTGCATGAATTCAATGAATCAGGCTACATTCTCACCTCACAATGTACAAAGGAATGAAAAACATGCGTAATGTGCTGATTACCGGCTGTTCCAGCGGCATTGGCTACTGCGTGGCAAAAGGCTTGCGGGAACGGGGTTATCAAGTATTTGCTTCTGCACGCAAACAGGAAGATGTCGAACGTTTGGAAGCGGAAGGCTTTAAGACCTTGCAACTGGATCTTGCCGATCCTGAAAGCGTGCAGGATGCGGTATACGAGCTGATGTTGCGCACTAATAGCGAATTGTACGCCGTGTTTCATAATGGCGCTTACGGGCAGGCAGGGGCGTTGGAAGACCTGTCCCGCACCGCACTGGAACAGCAATTCGCGACCAATGTCTTCGGCTGGCATCAGTTGACGACAATGGTTATACCGCTGTTACGTCAGCGCAATGAAGGTCGGATTATTTATAACAGTTCGTTGTTGGGTTACGTGGCATTGCCATTTCGTGGCGCGTACAATGCCAGCAAATACGCCATAGAAGGCATGGCAGACACGTTACGTTTGGAGTTGGCAGATACCGACATCAAAGTGTGCCTGATTGAACCTGGTCCCATTGAGAGCCGTTTCAGGGCGAATGCTTTGCAGTCATTGAAGGCACATGTCAGTATTGATCAAAGTGTGCATCGGCAAAAGTACCAAGGCGCAATTCGCCGCCTTGAGAAAGAAGGACCTGCTGCTCCCTTTACGTTGCCCCCCGAAGCCGTGCTAGAGAAGGTCATTCATGCCTTAGAAAGCCCAAATCCTAAAGCACGTTATCAAGTGACTGTACCTGCGCATCTTTTTTGGGTTTTACGGCGGGTATTACCTACACGCTGGTTAGACAGCGTTTTACTACGCATTTCCAGCAAAGAAAATCAATAGGTTGTTAGTTATTATGAATGAAACACTCGAATACTTGTTTTTCACCCAAAGCATTGCTGACCGGTTTATTGAAGCATTACATGAGCATGAATTGCACTTTGAACGCGAAATCGAGCCAGTGCAGGGCGCTATTGTCCTGAAAATTGCTGAAGGGGTAGACGATGATTTATGGGACATGCTGGACGACCTTTACGATGAGCTTAGTGAAGCGGATCAGGCGCTGGTAGAGGCAGGGCTTGAGGATGATGACAGCAAAAGCACCGCAGGCATTTACTTGCAATTAGCCGGTGGGCATCAAACCATTGCACAAGTAGACCCTGATGTGATGAGCCGAATGCTGACCGTCATTACGACTGAAGAATTGAATACCTTTGTGGATACGATTGTACGCAGTGTCGAAACGCCAGATGATTCACCCATCTGCAAACGCTAATCCCTACAGGCTCTCACCTTTCTCACCTACTACATAATATATCTACATAACACTTATATTATGTCAAATTGACATAATATGTATTATGCGAAATATGGAACTAACGCAAAGGGTGATAAAATGGCAGTTTCCTTGAGTACCCTTTCTTTCCACCTATGGTATGGATTATTGAATGAAACGTTTCTATTGGTGGCAGTTATTGCCGTTGATGATGTTGCTTAGTCTATTGTCGGCTTGCTCCCAGCGCCCAGAACAGCAATTGCTTGAAATCAACCTGCCGAATACCACCACGCAAGTGTTGTTGGTGACTACTTCAGATTGGAAAACAACCGATGCGACCTTACAGCGCATGGAAAAACGTACTGCGGCCTGGCATCCTGTCGGTGCTGCAATCCCCGTTAAGCTGGGGCGCAATGGTTTGGGCTGGGGTGCGGGTTTGCACACGAATCTATCCTTTGGGGTGTACAAGCGCGAGGGTGATGGTAAAGCACCCGCTGGTGTGTTTCGTTTAGGAACTGCGTTTGGCTATGCGGCTGATGCTCCGCAAGGTTTACAAATGCCCTACCGCGCTGCAACTGAACGCGATTATTTTGTGGATGCGGTGGATTCCCCCGATTATAACCAGTGGCGCAGTATCCGCGCAGATCAGCCCAATACCCCGAAACAGCATTGGGCGTCATTTGAGTTGATGCGTCGCGCTGATCATCAGTACGAATACGGCATGGTAGTGGAGCACAACACCCAGCCGGTTACGCCGGGGTATGGCAGCGCGATTTTCCTGCATGTGTGGCTAGACCCGCAAACGCCGACTTCTGGCTGCACCGGAATGGATCGGGAGCACCTGCTGGAGGTATTGCGCTGGTTACAACCGAATGCCAACCCATTATTGGTGCAAGTGCCAGCGGATGAATTGGGGCGTTTGTCGCTTTAACTGCATCTTTAATCCCCACCCAACCCCAACGCTTCACGCACCAATGCCTGTTGCTGGCGCTGGTGCATATACAATGACCCTACCGCAGGCGCTGCCATCGCCGGACGGCTTACACACACCACTTCAGTATAATCATAGGCATCAAAACGGTGTTTAATGCCATTCCACGCGCCCTGATTCACCGGTTCTTCCTGACACCAAATCACGGTTTTGACGTTGGGGTAATACTCCATTACATCCACCAATTCTTGTCCGGGAAATGGGTAAAGCTGTTCCAAACGGATAATCGCCGTATTGGTCAGCGCGTGTTTGCGCCGTTCTTCCAGCAAATCGTAGAACACCTTGCCGCTGCACAGAATCACCCGCGTCACCTGCTCTTTCGCCTCCACATCGGTGATGTCCATATCATCCAGCACGACTTCAAATTGCCCCAGCGTAAAGTCTTCCAGCAGGCTAACCGCCAACGGATGCCGCAACAAACTTTTCGGCGTAAACACAATCAAGGGCTTGCGGTATTTACGCAGCATTTGCCGCCGCAACATGTGGAATACCTGCGCGGGGTTGGACGGAATGCAAATATGCATGTTTTCCTGCGCCGCCAACTGCACAAAGCGCTCTAAACGCGCTGATGAGTGTTCCGGCCCCTGCCCTTCCAAGCCGTGTGGCAGGAACATCACTAGCCCACACAAACGCTGCCATTTCTGTTCGCCGGAACTGATAAACTGGTCAATCACCACCTGCGCTCCGTTCACAAAGTCACCGAATTGCGCCTCCCAAATCACCAGTGCATCCGGTTCAGCCGTGGCGTAGCCGTATTCAAACGCCAGCACCGCCTCTTCCGACAACACCGAGTCAATCACCGTAAATTTGGCTTGGAAATCAGCGGTGTGTTGCAACGGAATCCATTGTTCACGCCGCTGCTGATGATGCAATACCGCGTGGCGGTGTGAAAATGTGCCACGACCGCAATCCTGCCCGGATAAGCGCACATCAAAACCCTCTTCCACCAAAGTGGCATAAGCAAGGTTTTCACCAAAGCCCCAGTCCGCCGCGATCTCACCCCGCCCCATTGCCGCCCGCGCTTCCAGCACCTTGAGCACACGTGGATGCACCACGAAATCAGCCGGGATATTACTGATCCAGCGGGCGCTAATGCTTTGAATGCGGTCTGCGGAACACGTCGTGTCAATGTGCTGCCGCCAAGGTTGACCAACATACGCTTTCCAATGCGTTTGCAATTCGGCAGGCAAACCAGAGCGCGTCTGGCTATTACAACAGGTAACACCGCCGTTAGACAGTTTGGTGCGGTAAGCGTCAATCAAGCCTTTTGCCCCACCTTCGCTGACCACGCCCACTTCGGCAAGCCGCTGCGCGTATTTGGCACGGGTCGTGGGCAAACTGCGGATGGTGCTGTACATCACTGGCTGGGTCATGTTCGGTTCATCGGCTTCGTTATGTCCTAAGCGGCGATAACACACCAAGTCGATTACCACGTCTTTTTGGAATAACTGACGGTATTCGAGCGCCGCTTGCGTGGCATACACCACAGCTTCGGGGTCATCGCCGTTGACGTGGAAAATCGGCGCATTGATCATTTTCGCCACATCCGTCGGGTAATAGGTGGAACGGCTGTCCGACACTGTGCTGGTGGTAAACCCAATTTGGTTATTGATAACGACGTGGATCGTGCCGCGAGTACGGTAGCCACGGGTTTGCGCCATATTGAAGGTTTCCATCACCACGCCCTGCCCTGCAAATGCCGCATCGCCGTGGATGGAAATGCCCAATACTTGGTCCCCGTCCTTGTCCTCACGCCGATCTTGACGGGCGCGGACTGAACCTTCCATCACCGGGCTGACAATTTCCAGATGCGAGGGGTTAAACGCCAATACCAAGTGCAGAGGGCCGCCTTCGGTACTGACATTGCAGGAAAAACCTTTGTGGTATTTCACGTCACCTGTATAGGTTTCGTCGATTTTGCCTTCAAACTCACTGAACAACTCGCCCGCAGGCTTGCACAGCACATTGGTGAGCACGTTTAAACGTCCTCGGTGCGCCATACCGATCACCATTTCTTGCAAACCCTGTTTGCCGCCTTCGTGGATCAGGGTTTGCAATAACGGAATCAGACTTTCGCCACCTTCCAGCCCGAAACGCTTTTGCCCGACGTAACGGCGATGCAAGTATTGCTCAAAACCTTCCGCTGCGGTGAGTTGCTCGAGAATTTTACGGCGTTCGGGGTGAGTTAATTTACCCCGCCCCATATTCGGTTCGATGCGCTTTTGCAGCCAACGTTTTTCTTGCACATCCAAGATATGCATGTATTCAAAACCGATCGTGCGTAGGTAGGTTTCACGCAGTGCGTTGACAATATTACCTAAGGTTGGCTTGGCAGCGATATTGAACGAACCAGGGTCAAATACAGTATCAAGATCAACATTTTCCAACCCGTGGTGTTCCAACATCAACTGCGGCACACCCACTTTGTAAGCGTAATCACCGAGTGGGTTGGTGTTGGCTTCCAAATGCCCCAAGTAACGGTAGGCATTGATTAAGCGCGAAACATGCAATTGTTCACTACGCTGTTCCAACACTTTGCCATTGTGCGCATTAGGCATAGGGCTTTGGGTAACAGGCTCCGCATCCAAACGCTGAAAGTAGGCTTGCCATTGCGGGTCTATGCTATGTGGGTCTTGCTGATAGCGCTCATACAGTTGTTCTAAGAAAAGCGCGTGTTCACCATCGAGGAAAGATTCATCCATCATACCCGTACCCTGATTATCGGTTTATTTTAACGGGTGCATTATAGACCAATGCAGGGAAATTGTGTGTAGAATACTCCACTTTCCCGTTGAAGGATGCTCATTATGGTTTGGAAACCCCGCGTCACCGTTGCCAGTGTCATTGAACACGATAACCGCTTTCTGATGGTGGAGGAAATGCACGGTGGGCAACTGACCATCAACCAACCTGCCGGACACATGGAACACGGCGAAAGCCTGCTGGATGCGGTACGACGCGAAACGCTGGAAGAAACCGGCTGGAACTTTGAGCCAACCGCCCTACTCGGCATTTTTCACTTGCAACGCGATGACCCTGACCGTGTGTACTTGCGCTTTACCTTCACCGGCACGCTACTTGAACCTGTCCCCGGCTACCAAATCGACCCGGATATTAGCGCCGTGCATTGGCTGACACGCGAACAGATCCGCCAGCAGCAACCTTGTGTGTGGCGCAGCGATTTAGTCGGGCGTTCACTGGAGATGTACGAGTCCGGGGTACGCCACTCACTGGATAGTCTGCACTATTTCATCGCCAATGATTAATACCAAGCAAAAAGTCATCGTGGGTATGTCCGGCGGGGTTGATTCCTCGGTTGCCGCGCTATTGCTGCTCGAACAAGGCTACCAAGTGGAAGGCTTGTTCATGAAAAACTGGGAAGAAGACGATACCGAAGACTATTGCTCTGCGGCGGTTGACCTTGCCGATGCACAAGCCGTTGCTAATCAGTTAGGTATCACCCTGCATACCCGCAATTTCGCCAGCGAATACTGGGAGCGCGTTTTTACCTACTTTTTGGAAGAATACCGTGCCGGGCGTACCCCCAACCCCGACATCATGTGCAATAAGGAAATCAAGTTCAAAGCCTTCCTAGAGCTTGCACTGGAATTGGGCGCAGACTACATCGCCACCGGACACTACGCCCGTATTGCGCGTGAACCAGACGGCACGGCACGAATGCTTAAGGGCATGGATGCTAATAAAGACCAAACCTATTTCCTCTACACCCTGCAACAGCACCAATTGCAACGCAGCCTGTTTCCGGTTGGGGAGTTGCAAAAAAGCAAGGTGCGCGAATTGGCGGAAACTGCCGGATTCACTACCGCCCGCAAAAAAGACAGCACCGGCATTTGCTTCATTGGCGAACGTAAATTCCGCGATTTTCTGCAACGCTTTCTGCCCGCCCAACCCGGCAATATCGTCACTACTGACAATGAGATCATCGGCAAACACCACGGTTTAATGTATTACACCCTCGGTCAGCGCCAAGGCTTAGGCATTGGCGGACGCAAAGACGCGGATGAATCCCCTTGGTTCGTGGTCGACAAAGATATGGCAACTAACCGCCTGATCGTGACCCAAGGGCATCAACACGAATTGCTGATGAAACACTTCTTGTTAGCCTCACAATTGCATTGGGTGGCGGGTCAAGCTCCCGGTGAACAGTTTGAATGCAAAGCCAAAATCCGCTACCGTCAGACCGAGGAAACCTGCCAAGTCACCCTCAAACCCGATGGTCACAGCGCGGTGTGCTTTCCCCATGCACAACGCGCCATTACCCCTGGACAATCCATTGTGTTTTATCAAGATGACACCTGTTTAGGCGGTGGTATCATTGACGCGATGGCAAGCACGTGCCCACATCCCTAGGGATAACTTGAATTATTTGCATAAACCCTTATGCTCACCGTACATAGTTAAATCGGATTTAATAAAAACCTGTGGAAGCCAATAACCGTAACCGAACCCTAGCCCTTGCCGCACTGTTTCAGTGTGTAGAAGGTGTCACGCAAATTGCCGCGCGTGGTAATGTTGATAGCGAACTGTTTGAAGCCTGCATCAACAGCATCCTGACTGAAGACGACTCCAGCCCCGAAGCTCTCTACGGTGGTGCTAACAAACTCAGAACCGGCTTTCGGGTACTGATGTACCAGCTCGGCGCTAGCACTTTGAACCCCGATGGCAAACCCAAAGACATCGAAGCCACCCGTTACGCGGTTAATTTGCTGTATCTGGAAAAGAAACTCGCCAATGACCCGGATATGTTTCAGTCATTACTCAAAAATATTGAAAACGCCCAGCAACAACTGGACTTTTTCGCCATGACCCACCCCAATATGATTGCACGGCTCGCTGAAATCTACACCACCACCGTCAGTAAACTGGGACCGCGTATTATGATTAAAGGCGACCAAAATCACCTGTCCAACCCTGAGAACGCGGCAAAAATCCGGGCTTTATTGCTGGCAGGCATCCGTGCCGCCTTATTGTGGCGGCAAGCAGGCGGGAGTCGTTGGAAACTCATTTTCTCGCGAGGCGCGATGCAAAAAGAAGCGCAACAGTTTTTGGCTAGGAACTAAAGCCCAGTTCAAGATTGATCGCCGCAATCACCGCTTGCGGGTCGGTCGCTTGGGTAATCGGTCGCCCCACCACCACGTAACTAACGCCAGCTTCTCGTGCTTGTGCGGGTGTCATCACGCGGGATTGATCACCCTGATCACTGCCAGCCGGGCGGATACCGGGTGTCACTAGCAGGAAATCATTCCCTAAGCGCTGGCGTAACAGTGCCGCTTCCTGTGCCGAACACACCACACCATCCAAACCACTGTCGGCTGTCAATTGTGCCAAATGCTGCACCTGCACAGCAGGTTCGGCGGTAATGCCTGTGCCGGAGAGTTGCGCCTTATCCATCGACGTTAGCACCGTCACTGCAATTAACTTGGGTGGGTTAGCGAACCCCTGCAAGGCTTCACGGGCAGCTTGCATCATTTTGGCTCCACCAGACGCATGAACATTGAGCATCCACACCCCCAAACCCGCCGCCGCTTTACATGCCGATGCCACGGTATTGGGAATATCGTGAAATTTCAAATCCAGAAACACGTCAAAACCCCCCGCCGTCAACTGGCGCACAAACTCAGGGCCTGCGGCGACAAATAACTCAAAACCGACTTTGAGCTTGCATTGTGAGGGGCTAAGTGGGGCAACAAACGCCAATGCTTGTTCCGCAGTGGCAAAATCAAGGGCAATAATCAAACGGCTAGACATGCAATCATCCTGACAAGTTAAACCAAGTTACACGTTGCTGACAGTATCCCAATGGTGACACGCGGGACAACGCCATAAGTAACCGTGCATTTTATACCCGCACTGGGCGCACTGGAAATCCGGTTGGCTGGCAGCCAAACGCTGCAAAGCCGTTTGTAATTGGGCTATATCGCACACCCTTTGCTCTTGCCATAACGATGACAATACATCGGTAGCGTGAGTTAAGGTATTGAGGCTGGGTTTACCTTTAGTTAAATATTCCTCAACCTGAAACTGCATATCGGATAATTTCCCCAATTTACGCGCCAATTGCAGCAAATAACCAAACAACTTAGCGTCTTGCGTGTTAGCAAAGGTTTGCTGAATAAACTGATACAAGCTTTCAAGCTCATTTTTCTGATTAAAATTATTGACTAACCGATTGAATAACATGCCAATTAAGCGCATATCTTTCTTAATCGCCTGACGGTAAAAGCCCAACGCCTCCTCCCGCTGATTGCGTGCGTAAGCAAGATCGCCATTGAGCACCAACACCCGCGCTGATGAAGGATGGCTGTTCAGCGCCTTCTTAATCGTTTCTTCCGCACGGAACAGGTTCTGCTTCTGTAATTCTAGCGCGGCGAGTTCGCAATAATAATGCGCAATCAAACGGCTATGATCGGCTTTGCTGCGCTGCTGGGCTAGCTGAGCAATCTCAATTGCCTTATTCCACTCGTGCAATTGCTCGTAAATATTGCGCAATGGTTCACACGCATCGGCATGTTTTGGGTCATCTTTGAGTAATTCAGTGAATACACCTTCGGCACGATCCAGCAAGCCAGCGGCAAAAAAATCTTCACCAAGCGCTAACATCGCCGCTGTGCGTTGCGGTTTGCTTAAATCAGAACGGGCGACAAGATTCTGGTGGATGCGTAATGCGCGGTTAATTTCCCCCCGATTGCGGAACAAATTACCCAGCAATAAAAACGTATTGGCGGTGTGTTCATCCACTTCGGCGTAATTGAGGAATACGTCCAACGCTTTGTCGGGTTCTTCGCTCAATAGGTAGTTAATGCCTTGCACAAAACGTTGCGGAACATCCTGACGCTGTTGTTCTCGATGTTCTTTGTAACGCTTACGCGCCGCTTGCCAACCGGAATAAAACGCGATGGGCAGGAGTAAAAATAGAATTTCTTGCATAATGCCTTAGATGTAAAAAAGGAGGCTGTGTGCCTCCCCTTCATTACCACGTAACAGGCAGCTTAATCCTGAACAGGATAAGTGGCACGCGATTCATTTACGCGCTCACGCAACTCCTTGCCCGGCTTGAAATGCGGCACATACTTCGGCGGTAAAGCCACCTGATCGCCCGTTTTAGGGTTACGCCCCTTACGTGCTGCACGATGATGCAGGGAAAAACTGCCAAAGCCACGGACTTCAATACGCCCGCCGGCAGACAGTGATTCACTCATTTTTTCGAGCAACTTCTTAACAGACTCTTCCACATCGCGGCTGCTAAGATGGCTTTGCTTACGTGACAGAATATCAATGATTTCAGATTTGGTCATCCATTCCACTCCTGAACAAACGACGGGGTTATCATAATCGTTGTTGCAGCTTTCCAGTCTTGGAAAACAGTGCAGATAGTGTACCTGCACCGCTTGAACTATAGGTCATCCCTGACCTGCGTGCCATCCTGATGGCGAAAATTATTCGCCCATCTGCTCCTTGAAGATGTCGCCCAGTGACGTACCTGTGCTGCTAGAACGCCCGGTGTACTCACGCATCAAACGTGATTCATCTTCATCATCCTTCGCCTTGATAGACAGGTTGATGGAACGTGTCTTGCGGTCAACGCCCATGAATTTCGCTTCAACGGTGTCGCCTTCCTTCAACAAGGTGCGGGCATCTTCAACGCGGTCACGTGACAACTCAGATGCACGCAAAATGCCTTCGATGCCTTCGCCCAAGTCGATTTTCGCCGCTTTAGGAGTGACTTCAACCACAGTCCCTTTCACGACGCTGCCTTTAGAATGGGCTGCCACGAAGTTGGAGAACGGGTCTTGTTCCATCTGCTTGATGCCGAGGGAAATACGCTCACGCTCTGGGTCAACAGCCAATACAACCGCTTCCACTTCGTCGCCTTTCTTGTAGCTGCGCACGGCTTCTTCGCCGGGAACGTTCCAAGAGATGTCAGACAAGTGAACCAGACCGTCGATACCGCCATCCAGACCGATAAAGATACCAAAATCAGTGATGGATTTGATCTTACCGGAAACGCGGTCGCCCTTGTTGCGAGTACCAGCAAATTCATCCCAAGGATTCGCTTGGCATTGCTTCATACCCAAGGAAATACGGCGGCGTTCTGCGTCGATGTCGAGGATCATGACCTCAGTCTCGTCACCCAAGGTAACAACCTTAGCTGGGTTGACGTTCTTGTTAGTCCAATCCATTTCAGAAACGTGAACCAGACCTTCAACACCGTCTTCGATTTCCACGAAGCAGCCGTAGTCGGTCAAGTTGCTGACCTTACCAAAGATGCGCGTGCCAGCCGGGTAACGACGAACCAGATCTTGCCAAGGATCTTCACCCAATTGCTTCAGACCCAGTGAAACGCGGTTCTTATCGCGGTCGAACTTGAGGACTTTAACGTCGATTTCATCACCGATGTTAACCACTTCAGAAGGATGCTTAACACGCTTCCAAGCCATATCGGTGATATGCAACAGACCGTCGATGCCGCCAAGGTCGAGGAACGCACCGTAATCGGTGAGGTTCTTGACCACGCCTTTGATGACTTGACCTTCTTGCAGGTTTTCCATCAGCGCATCGCGTTCTGCACTGTATTCTTCTTCAACGACTGCACGGCGTGAAACCACGACGTTGTTGCGTTTCTGATCCAGCTTGATAAGCTTGAATTCCAGTTCCTTGTTTTCCAGATAGGAAGTGTCGCGGACTGGACGAACATCAACCAGTGAACCCGGCAAGAATGCACGAATATCACCCAACTCAACCACGAAACCACCCTTAACTTTGCCAGTGATAATACCGGTGATGATTTCTTCGTTAGTAAAGGCTTCTTCCAGAATTTCCCAAGCACGCAGGCGGCGAGCTTTTTCACGGGAAAGGCGCGTCTCACCGAAACCGTCTTCGACGGTATCCAGTGCCACTTCAACCAAATCACCGACCTTGACAGTGATTTCGCCACGTTCATTTTTGAACTGTTCAGCAGGAATAACGCCTTCGGATTTCAAGCCAGCACTAACGATAATGAAATCAGAGCGGACTTCGAGAACTGTTGCATTCAGCAGAGCGCCTGGCTGCATTTGGGTATAAGAAAGGCTCTCTTCAAACAGTTCAGCAAAACTTTCAGTCATGAATAAAAATACCTGTTAATAAAATGATTTTCGTCACACGCATCCTGCATTGACGGGTTAAAACGCAAAAAGCCCAGACTTCCTGTCAGGGCTCCCTAGAAAATAACGTATCCAATGAAATGCTTAAGCGATGTAGTGCAACACAGTGGCGAACACTTCGGCTTGATCCAACGAACTGGTGTCGATGACCAACGCATCAGCGGCAGGTTTTAAGGGAGCTACCGGGCGGTTGGTATCGCGTTCGTCGCGAGCATTGATCTCTTGAATTAGGTCGCAGAGTTTAGCACTAAGTCCTTGTTGGCTCAACTGTTTCAGGCGACGTTCTGCACGGATTTCTGCACTGGCGGTAAGATAAAACTTGTGGGTAGCGTCGGGAAACACTACCGTCCCCATATCCCTTCCATCGGCAACTAACCCCGGACGCTGGCAAAAACGGCGTTGAAGTTCCAATAATGCTGCCCGCACCGCAGGCAATGCAGCGATTTGCGACGTTGCACTGGCGCAGGTTTCATTGCGAATTTCGCTGGTAATAATGTCACCATCCAACCAAGCTTCGCCGTTTTTGAATTCGATCTTCAAGGTGGGAATCATCGCAGCCAGTGCCATTTCGTCTTGCAGATGCATATTGCGCCGCAAAGCCGCCACCGCCGCCACGCGATAAATTGCACCGCTATCAAGCATGTGCCAGCTGAGTTTATCCGCGAGCATACACGCAATCGTGCCCTTGCCAGCACCAGCCGGACCATCAATCGTAATCACGGGTATGGTTGTGCTCATGCAGTGGTAATCCTCACGCCCGCGTTTGCTGCCAGTTCCACAAAACCGGGGAACGAGGTATTCACATTCGCGCAATCATTAATCGTAATCGGCTGGGTGGCGCGTAAAGCCGCCATTGCAAACGCCATCGCAATGCGGTGGTCGCCGTGGCTATCAATCGTGCCGCCGCTGAAGTTACCAGGGTTGATGATAATGCCGTCTGGCGTCGGTTGCGCATCCACGCCACACGCAATCAAGCCATCCGCCATGACCTGAATCCGGTCACTTTCCTTAACCCGCAATTCTTCCGCGCCGGTTAGCACGGTCTGCCCTTCTGCAAACGCTGCCGCAATAAACAGCACTGGAAACTCGTCAATTGCCAGCGGCACTAGCGTTTCAGGAATTTGGATACCGTTTAAGGGCGCAGCACGCACCCGAACATCCGCGACAGGTTCACCGCCGACTTCGCGCTCATTCAAGATTTCGAGGTTTGCGCCCATCAAACGCAAAATGTCGATCACGCCGGTACGGGTCGGATTCATGCCAACGTGCTCAATTGTCAGATCAGAACCTTGCGCAATGCTTGCACCCACCATGAAAAAAGCAGCAGAGGAAATGTCCGAAGGCACATCAATATCGGTAGCGGTGAGTTTGCCACCACCTTGCAGGCTGATGCGGTTGCCGTCCGTTTTTACCGCGTAACCGAAGCCCCGCAACATGCGTTCGGTATGGTCACGAGTTGGCGCTGGCTCAGTGACCGAGGTTTCACCTTGCGCATACAAACCCGCCAGCAATAGCGAGGATTTCACTTGTGCGCTTGCCATTGGCATGTCGTAATGGATGCCGTGCAATGGGCTGCCGCCGTGCACTAATAATGGCGGCGTACCGGTTGCCGTTGCATCAATCTTCGCGCCCATGCTGGCTAAAGGTACTGTCACGCGCTTCATCGGGCGCTTGGAAAGTGAAGCATCGCCCGTCATGCGCACATCAAATGCTTGCCCGCTCATCAAACCCGACATTAAACGCATGGATGTGCCGGAATTACCCATATCCAAATCGTGCGCGGGCGCTTGCAAACCGTGCAACCCTACCCCGTGGATAGTGACTTTGCCATCATCAGTTGGTCCGTCGATGTTCACGCCCATGCTGCGAAATGCGCTCAAGGTACACAGGCAATCTTCACCTTGCAAAAAACCGCTGACGTGAGTTGTGCCTTCTGCCAGTGACCCTAACATAATCGAGCGGTGCGAAATGGATTTGTCGCCGGGGACACGCACTGTGCCTTGCAAGTTGCCACCGGGTTGGACGTTGAATTGTAGATTGGTGCTGGAATGGCTCACGTTATTTTTCCTGCTTCTCAAATTGCGCAACGTAATTGTCGCGGGCGTGTTTGGCTTTTTCCATACGATTATGCAGGGCTTCGCCATCTTGCGCATCAATCAACGCAGCAAATTCACCCAGATTCTGTTGAAAAGCCGTAATCACCGCAAGAATCGCTGCCTTATTCGTCAGGCAAATATCCCGCCACATCACCGGATCACTCGACGCAATCCGGGTAAAATCGCGAAATCCGCCCGCTGCATAGCGCAAAATATCTTCCCGCTGCGGCATATTCAGCAGCGTATCCACCAGCGAAAACGCCAGCACATGCGGCAAATGGCTGGTCGCTGCCAATACTTGGTCGTGCAATGCCACCGGCATTTGTTCCAGCAATGCCCCTGTCACCCGCCACATCGCCTCCACCTTGGCAATCGCATCCGCATCGGTATGCGCCTGCGGCGTCAAAATAACACGACGATTGGTGTACAAATCAGGAATAGCGGCTTCCACGCCACTTTTCTCGCGCCCAGCAATCGGATGCCCCGGCACAAAACGGCTGAAATCTGCCCCAAACACCTGCATCACTTCCGCCACAATGCTGCCCTTGGTGCTGCCCGCATCGGTCAGAATCGCATCAGCAGGCAATACGGGTTTAATCTGTTGCAATAAATGCCGCATTGCCCCCATCGGCACTGCCAGCAACACCATATCGGCATCGCGTACCGCCTCCGCTGGGTCAAGGCTGTAACTATCAATCACGCCCAAATCCACCGCTTTTTGCAGGTGTTCCGCATTACGGCTGCAACCGACAATCGTTTGACAAGCATTTGCCTGACGCAACGCCAACGCCAGCGATCCACCAATCAGACCGACGCCAAAGATAACCAGTTTTCTAATCACGCTGTAAGAACCTTCTGCAACGCCTTGATACAGCGCGTATTCTGCGCCGCCGAGCCAATCGTAATCCGCAAATGCTGTGGCAACCCATACCCACCAATAGGGCGCACAATCACGCCTTCACGCAATAAAGCGTCATACAGCGGTGCTGCCGGACGTTGCATATTAATGGTGATAAAGTTACCCACCGTCGGTATGTATTCCCAGCCATTGTCCGCACACGCCGCAAACCATTGCTGCAAACCCGCCGCATTGGTTGCCAGGCTACGCTCAAGGAAATCATTATCCTCCAACGCCGCCTGTGCTGCTGCCAATGCCAATGAGTTCACATTGAACGGCTGACGAACGCGGTTGAGCATATCCGCAATCGCCGGACTAGACGCGGCATAACCCACACGCACCCCAGCCAAACCGTAAATTTTGGAAAACGTGCGCGTCACAATTAGATTGGGGAATTCTTCCAGCCAAGTCAGCGCATTCGCGAACGTCGGGTCGGTCACGTATTCGGTGTAGGCTTCGTCAATCACCACAATCACATCTTCCGGCACACGGCTTAAAAAACGGTGCAACTCATCCTTGCCCAACCATGTCCCTGTCGGATTATTCGGGTTAGCAATAAACACTACGCGGGTCTTATCGGTAATTTTTGCGGCAAGGTTTGCCAAATTATGTCCGTAAGGCATGGTATCGTGCGTTGGTGGATTCGCTCTAGCAACCTGCAATTCGGCACCGACGGCTTGAATCACAATCGGGTAAACCGCAAACGCATATTCGGAAAACACCGCAGCACGGCTATTATCCAAAAACGCACGAGCAATAATGTCCAGCACGTCGTTAGAGCCGTTACCTAAGGTGATTTGTGAGCTTTGCAGACCAAATTTATCCGCAATTGCCGCCTTTAACTGGTAGCCACTGCCATCGGGATAAAGTTCCAGCGATTTAAGTGCAGCAGCCATTGCTGCTTGCGCTTTAGGGCTTGCACCGAGGGGATTTTCGTTGGAGGCAAGTTTAAGGATATTGGTAATCCCCAGTTCGCGCTCTAGCTCTTCGATGGGTTTACCGGGCTGGTAAGGTTGCAAGGCTTGCACGCCCGTTACCGCCAGCAGCTTGAAATCAACAGTCGTTTGCATGATGAGCCTGCATAAGCAAAAAATCAGTCAGGCATTCAATCACAGCCAGCCGCACTTGCCAAGAGCGGCGGCTGACAATGTAGGGTTTAAGCGACCGCTTTCGGCTTATTTGGGCGACGGCGACGCGGCTTACTGGCGGCTGCACCGTCCGCTTTTTTCACAGGTGGCAACCCCGCTGCTTGGCGGGCTTCTGTCTTTTGCGATTTGGTGCGACGTTTCGCGGGGCGATGCTGGGCAGGGCGCGGACGATCCGCTTCCGCATCTTTGGCAATCTCGGCAGCGGTCAAGGCACGAGTCGGCGCAACGCTGATGGTCGGCAACGGTTCACGCGGCAATTGCTGCTTAATGAGCTTTTCGATGCCTTTGAGGAAACCGTATTCTTCGGGTTCCACCAAGGAAATCGCTTCACCAGTCGCCCCTGCTCGCCCAGTGCGACCGATGCGATGCACATAATCTTCCGATACATTCGGCAACTCGAAATTGATCACGTGTGGCAGTTGCTCAATATCTAAACCGCGTGCTGCAATGTCGGTCGCAACCAATACGCGAATATTGCCTTGCTTGAAATCTGCCAGTGCTTTGGTACGTGCGCCTTGGCTCTTATTGCCGTGAATCGCCGCAGCGGTTACACCATCGCGTTCCAGCTTTTCCGCCAAACGGTTCGCGCCGTGTTTGGTGCGCGAGAATACCAATACCTGTTCCCACTGGTTTTCACGGATTAAGTGGCTCAGTAAAGCAGTTTTACGCGCTTTATCCACCAAATACACCGATTGTGTCACGGTATTCGCCGCTGCATTGCGTGGGCTAACCGAAATTTGCACGGGGTTATTCAACAAACCCTTGGTCAGTGCCACGATGTCGTCGGAGAAGGTCGCGGAAAACATCAAGGTTTGACGACGTTTCGGCAGCAACGCCAAAATTTTGCGAATGTCGCGGATGAAACCCATGTCTAACATGCGATCCGCTTCATCCAGTACCAGCATTTCTACTTGAGAAAACTTCACCGCGTTCTGGTCGTACAAGTCCAACAAACGCCCCGGTGTTGCCACCAGAATGTCCAAGCCACGGCGTAACGCCATCATTTGCGGGTTGGCACTCACACCCCCGAACACGATGGTGGAGGTCAGCGGCAGGTGTTTGCCGTAATCACGCACGCTTTCACCAACTTGAGCCGCTAATTCGCGGGTCGGGGTCAACACTAGGGCGCGGATGTGGTTAGATTTCGGCTGATGACCATTGGCGGATAAACGATGCAGCATCGGCAACGTGAAACCAGCGGTTTTGCCCGTGCCCGTTTGCGCTGCTGCCATGATGTCACGACCGGAAAGGACAGCCGGGATGCCTTGGGCTTGGATAGGGGTTGGGGTGTCATAACCCTGTTCGCTGATGGCACGTAACAGCGGCTCGGACAAGCCGAGTTCAGAAAATAGCATTGTGTAATTAACCTCGTTCCTCAGCCGACCATTGGCTGTAGGGATATTGCGTAAGACGGACGTTGTAATAGCGTTCCAAATGCGAAACGTCTTGGCCAGCCCAGGTGGGCATGGCAATCACTTGATCCAGGGAATCGAGTTCGACCTCCGCGACAATCAAGCCTGCGTTGTCACCGTGGAATTCGTCTATTTCCCACAGTTTGCCGCCAAACTCGACGAAATGGCGGGTCTTTTCAATCAGTGGGCGTTCGCACAACTGATCTAACAATTCCGCTGCTTCGAGCAACGGGATTTCGTATTCGTATTCAAGGCGTTGGATGCCTAATGTCATGCTTTTTATATTAAGCGTGGCGGTATTATCTGCAATGCGTACCCGTACCGAGGCACGTTTGCTGCTACTCAAATAACCTTGGCGGAAGGCTTCGGAGCGGTGAATGAAGGCACGCCATGCATCGGATACCAGTAAAAATTTGCGTTCGATTTCAGTTGCCATCAGAACTTCACTAAGGCTGAACCCCAAGTAAAGCCACCACCAAAGGCTTCCAATAGGATAATTTCACCGCGTTTAATGCGCCCGTCACGCACTGCTGTATCCAGTGCTAGTGGTATAGATGCTGCGGAAGTATTGCCGTGTTTATCCACCGTTACCACCACATGCTCCATTGCCATATCCAGCTTTTTCGCCGTTGCCTGAATAATGCGGATATTGGCTTGATGCGGCACTAACCAATTCACGTCGGCTTTGGTCATGCCATTGGCTTCAAGGGTTTCATCGACAATCCGCCCTAAGGTATTGACCGCTACCTTAAACACTTCGTTACCGCGCATTTGTAGCAATGCACCTTCGGCACGCAACATCTCTAAGTTACGGGAAATGCCAGCGTTAACGCTTAATAAATGTTCGTAAGCACCATCCGCATGAATATGGGTCGATAAAATGCCTGCTTCCTCACTGGCTTCCAATACCACCGCCCCTGCACCATCACCAAATAAGATGCATGTGCCACGATCCGTCCAATCCAAAATTTTGGACATGGCTTCCGAACCGACCACAAGGGCGCATTTGCTCGTGCCACTGCGTACAAACTTATCTGCCACACTCAAGGCAAACACGAAACCGGAACACGCCGCTTGCACGTCAAACGCCGCGCCACCATTGCGAATTCCCAGATTGTTTTGCAATAAACACGCGGTGCTGGGGAAAACCAAATCCGGGGTGGACGTGCCGACAATAATCAAGTCAACGTCTTCAGGGCGTTTGCCCGCCATTTCCAAAGCACGGCGAGCGGCGTGTTCTGCCATATCAGAAGCACTTTCCATTTCCACCACATGGCGTTCCCGAATGCCGGTACGTTCAAAAATCCACTCATCAGTGGTATCCACCATCTTTTCCAGATCGTGATTGGTCAGGATTTTTTCCGGCAAGTAACTGCCAGTACCAGTAATACGAGAATAGATCATGCGCTCTGCCTCTGTGTATGCAAACTTTCTAGTTGTTTATGAATACGTTGTGGAACATTGCTAATAACGGCACTGCGGGCAATACCGATGGCGTTAGCAAACGCTAAACTATCCGCACCACCGTGACTTTTCACCACAATACCCTGTAAACCTAGCAAACTTGCCCCATTATAGCGCCTAGGATCGAATTTGCGCCGGAATGATTTCAACACGGGCATGGAGATTAAGGCGGCTAATTTGGTAAACAGGTTGGCGCTGTAACCGGCTTTGAGCTGCGCAGAAACCATTTTCGCCAAACCTTCGCTGGTTTTCAGTGCCACATTGCCGACAAAGCCGTCACAGACCACCACATCCACATCGCCTTGGTAAATGTCATCGCCTTCCACATAGCCAATGTAATTCAGCGGGCAACCTTGTAGCAAAGCATTCGCGGCTTTCACCTGCTCATTGCCTTTAATCGCTTCCTGACCGATATTGAGCAAACCCACTTTGGGGTTAGCTTTGTTATCAATGGCTTTGACTAACTCTGACCCCATGAGGGCGAACTGGTATAAATGTTCAGCTTCAGAATCGACGTTTGCACCCAAATCAAGCATGTGAGTATGCCCGTGCATGGAAGGAATCGCGGTGCAAATCGCGGGGCGGTCAATACCGGGTAAGGTTTTCAAGACAAACCGGGCGGTTGCCATCAACGCCCCCGTGTTACCAGCACTGACAGCCGCATTCGCCTCCCCCGCTTTAACCAAATTAATGGCGACTCGCATGGAAGAGTCTTTTTTGTTTTTCAAAGCGACCGCTGGGGATTCATCCATTTGAACCACTTGTGAGGCATGATGAACACGCAGATTGGGTGTCGATAGCGCCTTATGCTGTTCAAGTGCGGCGTTGATTTGGGTTTCATCGCCTACCAAAATCAGCGCAATATCTGGGTATTGTTGCAACGCATTCAGAGCGGCTGGAACCACTACCGATAAACCGTGATCGCCACCCACCGCATCCAGCGCAATGCGATACTGTTCTGCCATGCTATCCCCTCTAGTGATTTCTTGAAAAAAAATCGCGGGTCATGCCCGCGATTTTTGTTGAGTGTGTTGAGAACCAGCGCAATGTGTTACCACTTACGCGTCTTCTTCCACTGCAACCGCTGTTTTAATGATCTGACGACCACGGTAGAAACCGTCTTTGGTCATGTGATGACGCAGGTGCGTTTCACCTGAAGTCGCATCCACTGACAAAGTAGGGTTAGAGAGTGCGTCGTGTGAACGGCGCATACCGCGTTTTGAACGAGTCATTCGAGCTTGACCGACTGCCATAGTCTGTTACTCCGGTTTTTTCCAATTTTTTAACACTGCAAAGGGATTTTTCTTGGCATCTGCCGCAACATCCGTTTGCCCATTTTCTGTAACAGGCTCATCCGAGGGCAACGCTTCAATCAACTTGCGCAACGGTTCACACTGTTCGTGCTTTGCCACTAAGGGCAGAGCCAGAAGAATTTCATCTTCAACGAAATCCTGTATAAATAGCCGTTCGTCCTCGATCAACCAAGCCTCTAAGCCTTCTTGTTCGGGGCGTTCATCCGACTCAAACGTTGTCAGTGCTACTTGCAGTGGCGCATCAAGGGGAAACGTCATCGGTTGCATACAGCGTTGGCATTCCAACACAATATTGCCACGGATATGCCCTTTGATCATCGGGCGACCACCGACACTGCGGGTGAAGTCCAATGTGACTGCCATATCCTCTGTACCCGCTAAGGCAATCTCCGCTAAACGCGGCAATTGCTGCAACGGCACAACACCGATTAAGCATCTTCCTTGCTCAACCAGTTTAAAGGGATTAACGTCTACGGGTAGTCTGTTCAACATAAGCGCGGGATTATATGAATCCAGCCTATGATGTGTAAAGGAATTTCTAGCCTTTTTACTTGGGTAATGCGTATATCTTGCGTATCATGCGCTACTTTCCTACCAGATAGGCGATAGCAGGCTTAATCATGACACGACGACTGATCCTTGGCTCGACCTCCCCGTATCGGCGCGAATTAATGCAGCGCCTAGCTATTCCCTTTGAAACTGCCGCACCGGATATTGACGAAACCCGTTATGATGGCGAAAGCGCCCGTGACATGGTATTACGCTTATCCTTACAAAAAGCCCAAGCGGTCGCCGCACAATATCCTGATGCGCTGATTATTGGCTCGGATCAATGCGCGGTATTGCATGAGCAAGTCATTGGCAAACCCGGTAATCATGAAAATGCTGTGCAGCAATTACAGAATTCATCGGGGAAAACCGTCGCATTCCTAACTGGCTTGTGCTTGTATGACAGCCGTGATGGCTCGTATCAGTTGGATGTTGTGCCGTTTGCGGTGGATTTTCGCGAGTTGAATGCTGCGGAAATTGATGCCTACCTGCGCAAAGACCAGCCCTATAACTGCGCGGGCAGTTTCCGTTCGGAAAGTTTGGGAATCACTTTGTTTAAACGTATGCACGGCGATGACCCCACGGCATTAATGGGGTTGCCCCTGATTCGCTTGAGTCAAATGCTTAAACAGGCTGGCATGGATTTACTGGCGGCTTAATTCGTCACGTAATTGCGCTAATACCGGTGCGGTATCAGGGCGCACACCACGCCAGATAAAGAACGCTTCAGCCGCTTGCTCCACCAACATTCCCAAACCATCCAAGGCTTGAGCAGCGCCTTGCTCCCTACCCCATGCCACAAATGCCGTGGGCTTAGCGCCGTACATCATGTCATACGTGCAGCCATTCTCTGCTAAACAACCATCAGGCAGCGGTGGTAACTCGCCCTGCAAACTGGCAGCCGTGCCATTGATAATCAGGTCAAACTGCCCGCTGATGTCCGCAAAACCACCGCCGGAAACTTTCCCGAACTCAGCAAAATCCTGCGCCAGTTCCACCGTTTTCGCCGCAGTACGGTTGGCAATAAATAGGCTGGCAGGTTGCGTTTCCAGCAAGGGTTGCAAGACACCTCGTACCGCCCCGCCCGCGCCTAACAGCAGAATGCGCTTACCCTGCAAAGTAATGCCGTGATTTTGCTGTAAGTCACGCACGATGCCGATACCATCAGTGTTGTAACCAACCATCGTGCCATCCTCACGGAATGCCAGCGTATTCACCGCTTTGGCACGGGCGGCGTAATCACTGAGTTCATCCGCCAGTTCCCACGCTTCTTGCTTGAAGGGCACGGTGACATTGCAACCTTTGCCGCCTGCAACGAGGAACATCATTACGTCTTGCGCGAATTCTTCCGGCTCGGCACAGATTGCGCCGTATTCCACCGCCTCGCCGGTTTGTGCGCCGAATAGGGCGTGGATGCGCGGGGATTTGCTGTGGGCAATTGGGTTGCCGAAGACGGCGTAGTTATCGGTCATGCTTCAACCACTCGGCAACCTGCTTGGCGTAATACGTCAGAATGCCATCTGCCCCCGCTCGCTTCATCCCCAGCAAGGCTTCCAGCACGCAAGCCTTCTCGTTAATCCAACCGTTCATGCCTGCCGCTTTAAGCATTGCGTATTCGCCGCTGACGTGGTAGACGTAGGTGGGCGCTTTGAACTCTTCCTTGATACGACGCACGATGTCGAGGTACGGCATTCCCGGCTTGATCATTACCATATCCGCGCCTTCTTGCAGGTCGAGCGCAACTTCCCACAAGGCTTCGTCGGAATTGGCAGGATCCATCTGGTAGCTGTATTTATTGCCGCCCTTCAGATTCGCAGCCGAACCGACCGCATCGCGGAACGGGCCATAAAAGCTGGAGGCGTATTTTGCGGAATACGCCAGAATGCGCGTGTTCAAATGCCCATGTTGTTCCAATACGTCACGGATTTCACCGATACGCCCATCCATCATGTCAGAAGGGGCAACCACATCCGCGCCCGCTTCGGCATGGGAAAGTGCCTGCTTGGTCAACGCTGCCACGGTTTCATCGTTGAGGATGTAGCCATTCTCATCCATCAGCCCGTCTTGCCCATGCGAGGTGAACGGGTCGAGCGCCACATCGGTAATCACGCCCAATTCCGGCACTGCTGCCTTAATCGCTCGCACGGTGCGTTGCGCTAAACCATCGGGATTCCACGCCTCTTCCGCCTTATCGGTTTTCGCCTCTTGCGGGGTCACGGGGAAAATCGCCATCGCCGGAATGCCCAGCTTGAATGCCGCTTCCGCTTCTTTCACCAACAGATCAATACTAATGCGTTCCACACCGGGCATGGAGGCAATGGCTTCGCGCTGATTCTCGCCCTCCATCACAAACACCGGCCAAATCAAATCGTTGGCAGTCAGCACATTTTCGCGCATTAAACGGCGGGAAAAATCATCACGGCGCATCCTGCGCATACGGGTGTAAGGGTACATTCCGGGGTAAATAGCCATTGCAAGCCCTGTCAGTGAATAAAAGGTAGCTTATTTTGCCCGTTTGTCGGGGGAATGCCAACTATTGACCGTATGCCGGGTGTGACCGGAAGTGATGCCAGCTTCTATTAAGCGGCATGGTGGGAGGAA
>CAYNNA010000021.1:0-31216 GCA_964398375.1 uncultured Thiothrix sp. | reverse complement strand
TAAATGAACCACAGGGCTGGGTGCGAGATTTTTAGGATGCTCTGAATCGCTGAATAATTACGTGATTATTGGCTAAATCCTGTTATCGTACAACTTCCAGCCGCACCTCCGCAGTACCCGGCAGGATCAGCCCAAGCTGTTCCGCCGCTGCCAGCGACACATCAACAACCCGCCCTGCTTTGAAAGGGCCACGGTCATTCACTCTTACTAGGACAGAACGCCCGTTTTGCAGATTGGTCACACGCAGCAACGTGCCAAAAGGCAAACTGGGGTGGGCGGCGGTCATGGCATACATATTGTACGGTTCGCCACTGGCAGTCGGGCGACCGTGGTATTGGTGCGCGTAGTACGAAGCCTTGCCCTCCATGCCCGAACCCAGCGTTTGGCAAGCGACCAGCAAGCAGCAGGTCAGCAGCAGTAAAGTGTTGGATTTATTAGTCATGGTTTCCAAAGAACACATACCCCAAATCAATTCCACTTTCCTCAAACGGCGGTATCCGCGCTGCCTTGACCTGTTCTGCCCTGGCGCATTCTGCCGAAAACACCACATGGTAATGTTCCCCCACCAACTGGTAGGCAATTAGGGTGTGATCTTCCGGCGAGATGACCCAGTAAAACGGTACTTGGTAGCGTTGCAGTGCCATGAAGTTGGTGAACAGGTCTTTGCGCTCATGCCCCGGTGAAGTGATTTCACACACCCAATCAGGCAAGGTTTCCATTATGCCTGTCGGGCGAGCGGGGACGCGCTCTTTACGCCAGCCCGCCAAATCGTGGGTAGGGCAATGGTTTTCGGTATAGCGAACGCTAATTTCAGTCATGATCCCCCAGCCACCGCTGCCACTTTTACGCTTGAAGGGCAGGGTTTCATCCGACAAACCCGATTGCACCAGCGCATGTTCCGAACGTGCCATCGGGCGTTTGATCAGTTCGCCATTCATCAATTCAATGCGTTCTGAACTGGCGGCAAGCAAGTCAGCGACGGTTTTGAGTTTGAGAGCTTCCACGGCGGGTTTCCCCAGGGCGACCGCATTTGACTTTTTAAATCACTTTAAAATCAATAGATTGATTACTTTTAAGACATAGGCGCATTAATTATATCTCATTGATTAATAAGAGTTTAAAATTTATATGCGCTCACCCTGCGGGTTTCCTGTTGGTGGTTTCCTTTCCTATTGTATAACCCTCCGTTTTGTACTAAACAATAGGCAGACCGAAAAATAATGCGGGGGACGCATGGAATCCATCAAGATCAGTGGCAAGTTAACCGGGCAAGACTTTCCACTCAAAACGCACGGCGCGTATGCCGATATTCTGACCATTACCTGCCAACAAGAAGTCACGCTAGAAGCCCTGCGCAGTGGCGGCAAACGTGTCGAACTCAACAATCTTGACGTTGACACCTTAGTCGAACTCGAATTTGAAGGCGGCTTCAAACGTTGGGTACGGGCGGGTGAATTACAGGCGCAAGCTACCCAAGAAGCCAGTCGCTCTGCCAGCAACGAATTCATGCTCACCCCCGCCAGTTTTGACGTGAGTCACCAGCGTGGTGTGGTCGGGTTGGTGTTGAAGTTTTTGCGGGTGCTGAACGTTGATCCGGTCAGTCAGATGAGCGATGCCTTGTCTGAGGTGCTAATCGACAAGCTGGAAACCCGCAAAATTCCGCAACCCGGCGTGTATCGCTGCCACAATACGGATCAGTTGACATTGGAATTGGTCACGCAAGCCGCCGACATTGATACCAGCAAGCCGGTCTTGCTGTTTTTGCACGGCACGTTTTCCAGCACCGATGGCAGCTTCGGCGAATTGTGGGAATCGCGTCAGGGCTACAACGCCAGCGCTTGGTTGCAACGTTTGTTCGCGCCTTATGGTCAGCAAGTGTTTGCGTTGGAACACCACACCCTCACCGTCAGCCCGGTGCACAATGCGTTGCAAGTGTTGCGCTTATTGCCACCGCACACGCGCTTGCACTTGATTAGCCATTCACGCGGTGGCTTGGTGGGGGAATTGTTGTGTCAAGGCGTGTTGCAGCGTAAAACCCGCGATTCCGCTGATAAATTTCTGGGAAGCGAAGAAATTTTCTCCAAGGCAGAACTCCAGCCGTTTGCGCATCAGGCGCGACAGCAGGATCTGCAAGGCTTGCAGGAAATTGCCACCTTGCTGAGTGAAAAACACATTAAGGTGGAACGCTTTGCACGGGTTGCGTGTCCGGGGCGTGGCACGGTGTTAGCGTCGGAGCGGCTTGAAGACAATCTGTCAGTGATCTTCAATGTATTGAGCTTTATTCCTTCCCCGCGTTTGCAGATGATAGCGGAATTTGTGCGCATGGTGTTGATGGCAACCGCCCGCAAACGTACCAACCCGCAAGAACTGCCGGGCTTGGAAGCGATGATGCCAGCCTCCCCCTTAGTGCGCTTGCTGAATCGCCCGGATGTGCGACTCGATTCTGACATCACCGTGATTTCGGGGGATATGCGTGCCTCGACGCTGTTGGGGCATTTTAAGGAATGGGTGACGCAACGTTTTTTCGGCGAAGAAAACGATTTCGTGGTGAATACGGCGGGAATGTACGGTGGGGCGCGGCGCTTGCGCGGGATGCGCTTTTATCTGGATCAGGGCGATGACAGTAGCCACTTCAATTATTTTCGCAAAGGTGAGGTGCGTGACCGTTTGCTCAGTGCCTTGCAACACCCGGATACCGATTTGCGCTTGCGTCCGCTACTGATTGATACACCCGTAGCACGTCCGGCGGTGCGGTCTGGTCGTCACGCGCAAAAAGCCAAACGCAGCACCGTGTATTTTCTGCCCGGTTTCATGGGGTCGACGCTGCACATCAACGGTACACCCATCTGGCTGGATATGTCGGCATTGAGTTGGGGGGATTTTTCGCGCTTGCAAATTGACAGTGCTGGGGTGCAAGCCGAAGGTGTGCTGGAAGCACCGTATCGCCCGCTGCTCACTCTGTTAGCGGCTAGTCATACGCTGGTGGAATTTGCCTACGATTGGCGGCGTTCGTTTGCAGAAGCCGGGCGGCGTTTGGCTGAGGCATTAGAACAAGATTTGGATCAAGCCAAAGCCAGCAATAGTAAGCTGGTGGTGCGCTTGCTGGCGCATTCCAGCGGGGGCTTGGTGGCGCTGGCGTTGATGAGCGAAGCGCCCAAACTGTGGCAACGTTTGCGCGAAGAGGCGGATTGCCGGGTGGTGATGCTGGGTACGCCCTTGCAGGGTACGTATATGGCGGTGCAATTGCTGTTGGGGCAACACCGCTTGCTGAGCCTGTTGAATCTGCTCGATGGGCAAGTGGATGAGCACGAAGCCAAGGCTTTGGCACAGCAATTTGCGCGTTACCCCGGTGTGTTGGAATTGTTGCCTGCGGCGTATTTACACGAAGAACGCTGGCAGACGCTGTTGGGTGATGATTTTCACACTTGGTCTGCCCGTCATTTGCTGGCAGATGCACGGCGGGTACGCGAACAGCTACGTGCGGTGGAATTGGATACGCAACGCCTGCTGTATCTGTACGGTAAATCCAGCCTGACGCCGGATGATGTGGCGGAATACCAAGGTGGCTGGCGTTTTCATGCCAGTGGTGCGGGGGATGGGGTGAGCTTGTGGGGGGAGTTGCCCGCAAAACTGCCTACTTGGTATTTACCGGTCGAACACGGGCGCATGGCTAGCCACAGCGAGTATTTTCAGACCTTGCAATATTTGCTGGATGATGGGGTGTCACGGCAATTGGCAACTCAGCCACCTGTCATTGGCAAGGCAACGGGGGCATGGTTGCCGATGATTCGCCGTGAATTGTTTCCCGATGAACAGGAATTGCTGGCGGCAGCTTTGGGCTACCATACGCGCATGACGCAGGAAGAAGTGCGCCCACCGGTGGAAGTGCGCGTGGTGCACGGCAATCTGGAACAGGTGACGCATCCGGTGGTGGTTGGGCATTACGCGGGGGATTCGCTCCTCAGTGCAGAAGCCTTGCTGGATAAGCGTTTGCAGGGGCGACTGGGGGAGTTGCATCGCATGGGCTTGTATCCGGGCGAATTGGGTACGTCACACGTATTTCTGAATCCGGGGAAAAAACCGGGGGGCGCGGTCATTGTGGGCTTGGGCGAAGTCGGCAAGCTGACCGCTGGGGAGTTAACCGCCAGTTTCACCCGTGCGATGATGGCGTATTCCCTGAAAATCCGCGAAGCCTTGGAGCAAACCCGGTCGAGTCATTCGCAGGCAGAAACGGAAGCCGTGCCGGTGCATGTGGCGACCTTGCTGATCGGGACGGTGGGCGGTGGCAGTGTGACCTTGGCGGACTCGATTACGGCAATTTTGCGGGCGATTGCGCGTGCCAATCAGGCGTTGGATAAGAGCGAACGCGGTTTGCGTCTGCGCTTACAAGTCGTGGAATTCATCGAATTGTACGAAGATCGGGCAGTGGAAGCGGCGCGTTTGGTGCAAGATTTCGTATTGCTACCGGAGTTCTGTAACGATTTCAATGTGAAGAGCCTGATGCAATGCTTGCCGGGGAAACGGCGGCGGGTGATGTATAACGATCCGCCCGGTTGGTGGCGGCGGATTCAGGTGGAAGCGAATGCCGATGGCTTGAAATATACCGCGCTGACCGATAAGGCGCGTGCCGAGTTGGTATTGCAAGCCACGCAGCGCAAGTTGGTGGATCAGTTTATCGACAAGGCGATCACCTCCAGCGCGGATGACCCGGATACTGGTAAAATTTTGTTTGAATTATTGCTACCCGCTGCGATGAAGGAACAAGCGCCGAATGCTGAAAATTTGGTAATGGTGTTAGATAGTGCCGCGTCTGCCTACCCGTGGGAATTGCTGTACAACCGGTTTGACCACGAATCCCAGCCGCTAGCGGTACGGTTCGGGTTGGTACGTCAGCTACAAGTGGGGCAATACCGCCAGCACGTGATTAACCCCTTGGAGCGTTCGGCGTTAGTCATCGGCGATCCACCGGTGAATGGCGAGTTTGTGCGCCTACCCGCCGCACGGCAGGAGGCTGAAACCGTGGCAAATTTGCTGGAATCCAGTGGTTTCAACACCGTTACCCGCGAAATTGGCACGGATTCGCACGCCATATTAAAAGCCCTGCATACCGGCGATTATCGGGTGCTGCATCTGGCAGGGCATGGGGTATATCGCTACCGCCCTAACCCTGAGAGTGACTTGGAAGTTAGTGGCATGGTGTTGGGTGATGGCATTTTCCTCACGCCGGTCGAAATCGGGCAGATGCGCAAAGTGCCGGAATTGGCATTCATCAATTGTTGTCATCTCGCGCAAATGGATTTCATGAGTGCCGAGGTGCAAACCGCCGTGAGCAGTGACCGCAGCAAATTAGCTGCCAGTTTGGCGCAGGAATTGATTCGCATGGGGGTGCGAGCGGTGATAGCGGCAGGCTGGGCAATCAATGACCGTGCGGCGCAAGTGTTTGCCGAACAGTGTTATCAAGCACTGTTGCAAGGGCATACGTTTGGGATGGCTACCTTGCTGGCACGGCGCGAAACTTGGCAGCAATACCCGCAAAGCAATACCTGGGGCGCTTATCAGTGTTACGGCGACCCGGATTACAAATTGTTGAGTCGCCAGCCTGATAGCAATGTCGATGACAAGACGCTGGATAGCTGGCGCTTCGTGGCAGAAGTCGAAGTGGTGGCGGAGCTGCAAAACCTGATTCATGCCGCTGACACCGCACAAGCGGGGGACATTGAGTGGTTGCAGGAACGCTTGCCGAAATTGCACCGAGCGATTCCGGCAGAATGGTTGTCGCACGCGGATATTTTGTATGCTTTAGGACGGGCTTACGCCAAGTTGGATATGTTTATTCCGGCACTAGAGGCGTATCAGGCAGCACTGGATTCGCCGCAAGCCGATTACCCGGTGATCTTGCTGGAAGACAAAGTGAGTGTACAAACTTCGCTGGCATTGGCATGGGTGCAGGGCAGGGTAGCACCACCGGAATCGCGGCTGGCGGTATCGCCCACCGCATTGATGGCAGATAGTTTTAAAACCCTCCAGTTGCTGGATGGCTTGGGCAATAGCCTGCAACGTTTTGAAGAGGTGGGTAAATTCTGGAAACGTGGCGCATTAATGGTAACTGGCGTCAAACGTGCGAATGCCTTGCGTGAGATGGAGTTAGCCTATCAGCGGGCGCATGAGTTTGCTTTGCAGGAAACTCATACGGTGGAGGGGTATCCGCTGATCCATTGGTTGACGTGCAAAGTGGTGCGTTATTTGCGTGGGCATGTGCAACAATTGGATCGGGAGGAACTCAAGCATTGGTTGGAGCAAGCGCGGCAATGTGTCGTGTCAGGCAATCGTGGGGTAGCGTCATTTTTTTCGGGAATTACGCAAGCCGAATACAGCCTGCTGAATTATTTGGTCAGCGCCCGTTTGCACGAAACCACTCAGGTGCAAACAGTGGTGGCGGATTATATGCAAGCCGTGGGGCGCGGGGCAGCACCCCGGCAATTACGGTTTGTGCGTGAACATCTGGATTTCTTGCGCACCATGTTAGGTGAGTTTCAGGATGCTAAACCGTCATTGCGTCCGTTGGTGATGGTGTTACTAGCGATCGAGGAAAAGCTGGTTGTTTAAATCACAGCCATAAAAAAGCCCCCAATTGGGGGCTTCATGGTTGTATCAGGTTAGGATTTAAACGATGGAACCATCCGCATTCATCCCTTCCAGCTTCTCGCGTTCTTGCGGGATCATGTGTTCCCGTTTGAGACCGAACAACAGCAGTAAGGGTGACGCTACCAATATGGATGAGTAAATCCCAAACAGAATCCCGATGGTCAGTGCCAGTGCGAAGTTGTGCAAGGCTTCACCGCCAAACCATAGCATCGCCAACACCATGATTTGGGTCGACAAATGGGTAATAATGGTACGCGACATGGTGCTGGTAATTGCACTGTCGATAATATTAGGAATGGTTTCATCGCGCATAATACGGATATTTTCCCGAATCCGGTCAAATACCACCACCGATTCGTTCACTGAATAGCCCAGCACTGCCAAAATACCCGCCAATACGGTGAGGTCAAACTGCCATTGGAAGAATGCAAATAACCCAAGGATGATTACCACGTCATGCATATTGGCAATGGCGGCGGAAACCGCAAAACGCCATTCAAAGCGAAATGCGAGGTAAACAATGATGCCCGCTGCTACTAAAATCAGAGCTAAACCACCGTTTTCATACAGCTCCTGCCCGACTTGCCCGCCGACGAAATCGACTTTGCTAAGGGTGACATCCGGTGTAGTGGTTTTCAGCACTCCCATGATTTGCTCACTGACTTGAGCGCTGGAAACACCTTCTTTCAATGGCAAACGGATCAATACATCTTGGGTTGAGCCAAAGTTTTGCACCGCTACCTCATGATAGCCCGTGGCTTTGATGGCTTCACGGATAGTGTCGATAGGTGCTGCTTGTGTATAGCGCACCTCCATCACCGTACCGCCAGTGAAGTCTACCCCCAGATTCAGACCGTAGAAAAACAGCGAGAATACCGAGAACAAGAACGTTGCCAGCGAGATAGCCGTCGTGGTTTTGCCATACCGCATAAACGGAATGACTTTTTTAAATGAGAAAAACTCAATCATGGTGTAGCCCCTTAAATCGCCAGTTTTTGCAGACGTGGTTTGTAACCGTAGACGAGATTAACGATCGCCCGTGATACTGTTACCGCGCTGAACATGGAAGTTAAAATCCCCAGACACAGCACCACGGCAAAGCCTTTGACAGGACCGGAACCCAATAAAAACAGTGCAATACCTGCAATCAATGTAGTCAGGTTAGAGTCGATAATCGTACCCCAAGCACGTTCATAGCCGACATTAATAGCGGCTTGTGGCGAGGCGCCTGCACGCAATTCTTCGCGGATACGTTCGTTAATCAAGACGTTGGCATCAATCGCCATACCCAGCGTCAAAGCGATACCTGCCAAACCCGGCAAGGTCAGGGTCGCTTGAATCATGGAAAGCAGTGCAAACAAGAAGAAGCCGTTAATCGCTAATGCTAGGCTTGAAATAACTCCGAAAACACGGTAGTAAACCACCATGAATAACACCACCGCAGCAAACCCCCAAATATTGGAGTTAAAGCCCTTTTCGATGTTCTCTTTACCCATGCTAGGGCCAACGGTACGTTCTTCGACGATATAAACCGGCGCGGCTAATGCACCTGCTCGCAACAATAAGGCAAGGTCACGAGCTTCTTTCGGCGAATCTAACCCAGTGATCTGGAAACGTTTACCCAATTGCTCCTGAATACGGGCAACGTTGATGACCTCTTGGGTCGTCTTGCTGGTTTTAACCATTTGCCCGTCGACTTCTTGGGTCTCAATCTTGTTTTCGATGAAGACCACACTCATCAGTTTCTGAACGTTTTCGCCGGTTACTTTGTTGAAACGGGTAGCCCCTTTACCATCAAGTGTAATGTGTACTGCCGGACGGCTATTCTCATCAAAGCCGGAAGAGGCATCAATAATGAAATCGCCGGTCAGCATCACTTGGCGTTTAAGCAGAATCGGGTCGCCGTTACGCTCTTTGTAAAGCTGCGAGCCAATCGGCGCACGACCGCTTTGTTGCGCTTGTGCTGGGTCATTCTGCTCATCGACTAAACGGAATTCGAGGGTGGCGGTTGCACCCAGAATTTCTTTAGCGCGGGCGGTATCCTGTACGCCGGGGAGCTGTACCACGATGCGGTTAGCACCTTGTTGCTGGATAACCGGCTCGGCTACTCCCAGTTCGTTCACTCGTTTGCGCAGGGTGGTAATGTTTTGTTGCAGGGCAAACTTTTGAATGTCCAGCATCGCGGTCTGCGAAACACTGGCTTGCAAATCGGTAGTGTCGGGCAACGCGGTGAATTGCAGGCTGTTCTGGTATTCCTTGCCAAATGCTGTCATCGCAGCATCGCGACTGGCGGCATCGCGGAATTTTGCCAATACCGTATCACCTTCGCGGGCAATGCCCAGATATTTGATGTCTTGTTCGCGCAGGAAATCACGGAATTCGTCTTCGTAGCGGTTAATCTGCTTATCCAATGCCGCTTTCATGTCCACTTCCATAAGGAAATGCACCCCGCCGCGCAAATCCAAACCTAAGAACATGGGGTTAGCATTCAATGCGCGTAACCAGCTAGGGGTGGAAGGGGCAAGGTTTAGCGCCACCACAAACTGATCACCGACCGCTGCTTTCAAGGCTTCAGACGCTTTGAGTTGCACATCGGTGTCTTCAAAGCGGAACAAGGCTTGTTGACCATTGTTTTCACTGGCACGAATGGTTAAGCCTTGCGCCTGTAATGCTTGCTCGAAGCGCTGCATGGTTGCCGGGTCGATAGCCTGTTCGACTTTAGGGCTTAACTGCACCGCTGGTTCAGACGGGAAAAAGTTGGGGATAGAGTAGATTACCCCGATCAGCAGCACGACTGCGATCATGAGGTACTTCCAGAGTGGATAGCGATTCATTGTTATAGGATTCCGTGTGGGGTTGGAGGTGAGGGGGAAAATCCCCCCACTTACCGTTTACGCGCCTTTCATCGTGCCTTTCGGCATGACAGAAGCAACAGCCTGTTTTTGTACTTTGATGGTGACATTATCAGCAATTGTCAATTCCACGAAGTTATCACTGATACCGGCAACTTTGCCAAGCACACCGCCGCCAGTCACGATTTCATCGCCTTTACTCAGTGCATCCAACATCAGTTTGTGTTCTTTGGCACGTTTTTGCTGTGGGCGGATAATCATGAAATACATAATGGCGAAAAATACGCCCATCATCAGCAACATTTCCAGCCCACCGCCTGCTGGAGCGGCTGCACCTTCGGCATGAGCGTTTGATATCAGAAAGTCCACGTTCAATCTCCTTGAATATTAGTGTCGGCGGCTATTATGCCACCTCCCATGAAAAAGCGATAACCTGTTTCAGGTCATCCAGTTGCATCCTGCACATCAAAATCCGGTCGATGCCAAGGGCAACGCCCGCACATTCTGGCAAGCCATCTTCGAGTGCCGCAAGAAACCGTTCATCGACGGGTATGTCATGCCCGCGAGTCTTGGCATCTTGTACCAGAATTAAGCGATTCTGCGCTGAATCGGTTTGTTCCTGATAACCATTGCCGAGTTCCACTGCACCTAAATAGACCTCAAAACGTTCCGCAACCGCTTGCCCGTCTACCTGCTGTACTGTTGCCAGCGCACTTTGAGTGGCGGGGTAATGGTACAAAAACGTCAATTGGTCAGTGGGGAATTGCGGTTCCACACAATGGGTTAATAGCAAATCCCGCCAAGCTTGCACCGGCATGTCACCACTGATGGCGATGCCGTGCGCTTGCGCACAAGCGGATAATTCGGCTGCTGTGGCAAGATGGGGATCAAGCTGCACCGTTTCAAGGAATGCCTCACGATAACTGCAAAAACGCGGGGGTTTTTGCAGGTGCGGAATGAGTATATGCAATAAGTCGGCGACTTCGTGCATTAATTGCTGCCAAGTAAAACCCAGACGATACCATTCCAGCATGGTGAATTCGGGGTTGTGGCGTGTGCCGCTTTCATCACGCCGCCATACTTTGCACAGTTGGTAAATGTCGCCGGAACCCGCTGCCAGTAAGCGCTTCATCGGATATTCCGGCGAGGTGTGTAAATACCGTAAGCCTTGTGGTGTATTGACACTGAAACTGTCAATAAACGGATCGGTATTGCCCGCTTGCGAAAGTGCTGGGGTTTCGACTTCCAGTACCTTGTGTTCGGCAAAAAAAACGCGCACCTGCTGGTTCAGGGATGCGCGTTCGTGCAAAGCGGCTAGATTCACGCTTTAACGCGGGAAACGTATTCGCCAGTGCGGGTGTCGATTTTGAGGATTTCGCCTTCTTCCATGTAAAGCGGTACTTTCACGACAGCACCGGTTTCCAGTGTGGCAGGCTTCGTGCCGCCTGTAGCCGTATCACCACGGACACCAGGGTCGGTCTGGGTGATTTTTAATTCAGCAAAGTTAGGGGTGGTCACTTGGAGTGGTACGCCGTTCCACAAGGTGACGACGCATTTTTCATTACCCTTGAGCCATTTGACCGCATCGCCCATCGCGGCTTCGCTGGCTTCGAGTTGATCGAATGAGGTGCTATCCATGAATGTCCACACGCTGCCGTCGGTGTAGAGGTATTCCATATCACGGTCTTCCACATCAGCACCTTCGACGGATTCCGTGGATTTGAAGGTTTGCTCAATGGTGCGCCCACTTTTGAGGTTACGGACACGGGCGCGAGTGAAGGCTTGCCCTTTGCCGGGTTTCACGAAATCACTTTCTACGACAGTGTAAGGGTCGCCGTTGATGATAATTTTCACACCAACACGTAAATCATTTGCACCATAGGTAGCCATTGTCCATCTCCAAAATCGTTCATAGCCAAAATAGCCCGCTATGATAACCGGAATCCAGATAAAAAATCAGGTAGAAATTGGCATGAAGTCATATAATGCCGTATTGTATATACAATTCTTTATATTCAATACAACGGTGGTGTGAGATGGCACTCAGCATTCGCAACGAACGTGCCGAACAGTTAGCTCGCGAAATCGCGCAACTGACCGGTTACAACATGACTTCCGCGATTATTATGGCGTTAGAGGAAAAATTGGAGCGCTTGCGACGTTTCCGCCAAGTGAACAGCAAACTGGATGAGATTATGGCTATTTCGCGCCGGTGCAGCGCCTTGCCCGATTTGGATACCCGCAGCACTGATGAAATCCTCGGTTATGATGAACACGGGGTAAATAGCCAGTGGTAATTGATACGTCTGCCATTATCGCCATTTTATTGGGTGAGCCAGAAGCCGAAGCACTCTCCCAAGCCATTTTGGATGCTCCCAAACGTTTGATGAGTGCCTTTTCGTTGCTGGAATGCAGCATTGTGATTGAAAGTCGCAAGGGCGAAGCTGGGGGGCGTGAACTGGATTTGTTGCTGTACCGCTTGCAGGTTGAGATCGTGGATATGAACGAGGAGCAGACACAACTTGCCCGCGCAGGCTGGCAGCGGTTTGGGAAGGGCAGGCATCGTGCTGCGCTGAATATCGGTGATTGCTGTTCGTATGCATTGGCGACGTATACCGGGGAGCCGCTGTTGTTTAAGGGTGATGATTTCAACCATTCGGATATTCCTTATGTTGCTTTATAAACAATCGCAGACAGGCGCTTGGCAGCGTGAGTTGGCGGGGGCGGTGCGTGATCCGCTCATGCTGATGCAGGTATTGGGATTGGACGCAAAACGTGTGAGCACGGATGCTGCTCGCCAATTCCGCCTACTGGTTCCACATAGCTACATGGCGCGGATGCGGAAAGGCGATTGGAACGACCCACTGTTACGCCAGGTGTTGCCACTGGATGCTGAGTTGGCAGTGGTTGAAGGTTTCTACGCAGACCCTGTGGGTGATAATCAGGCGCTGGTGGCTGATGGTGTATTGCACAAGTATCACGGGCGCGTGCTGTTGGTGACGACGGGCGCGTGTGCGGTGCATTGCCGCTATTGTTTCCGGCGGCATTTTCCTTACAGCGATTCGAATCCGGTGAAAGCGGAGTGGGAGGGGGCGTTGGCGTATATCCGAGCGAATACCGATGTGTGCGAGGTGATTTTGAGCGGTGGTGATCCGCTGACACTGGCTGATGAACGTTTGGCGTTTTTTTTCAAGCAGTTGAACGGTATTGCTCATGTGAAGCGGGTGCGGTTTCATACCCGTTTGCCGGTGGTGTTGCCATCACGGGTTGATGCGGGATTTTTGCAGGTGTTAGCCACTATCCGCCAGCAAGTGGTAGTGGTGATTCATGCCAATCATGCGCAGGAGTTGGCGGCAGATGATGTGCGCCAAGCGTTGGCTGCTTTGCATTCGGCGGGTGTGACCTTGTTGAATCAGGCGGTGCTGTTACGCGGGGTGAATGACAGTGTGCAGGCGCAAGTGGATTTGAGCGAAACCTTGTTTGCTGAGCGTGTTTTGCCGTATTACCTGCATGTGCTGGATCGGGTGGTAGGGGCAGCACATTTTGAAGTGGCGGAAACCGAGGCTGTCAGGATTCTGGAAGGAATGCGCCAACAATTGCCCGGTTTCCTTGTGCCAAAATTGGTGCGCGAAGTGGCAGGGGAGAAAGCCAAAACGCCGGTGTTCTAGCTACGCTTACTGTTGCTTGCGGAAATCCCACGGGGCTTGCGGTTGTTTGTCACGCCATAAGCCGCGCTTGGCTTTACGCGCTTGTTTTTCCGCAGCAGCATACGCGGCTTGATCGTCAGCGCTTTGCTCTTTGGCGTATGCGTCATAATGCCAACCGCAACCGGCTTTGATTTGTTCCAGCGCCACATCTTTGCCTTCTACGGTGACTTTGCCAATCACGCGCCCGTAACGGTCGAGTTTGTACGCTTCGACTTCAGCGGTGAGGTTAACGGCACGAGTCATGAGCATTTCTTTGCATTTTTGTCCATGCGCTTGTTTGGCTTCTGGGGCGTCAATCCCTTGCAGGCGGATTTTGTAATTGCGTTTATTGCTGGCTAACACGGTTAGGGTGTCGCCATCGCTAACCCCGACCACGCGCCCTTGCGCCAACATTGTGCCAGCGTCAGTAATACGTGCGCCCGGTGGCAGTTGCGCTTGCAGTTTATTATCCGGTTGCACCTCGAAACGGTCGATACAGCCGCTCAATAGCAGCACGCTGAAGGCAATTAGCAGAGATTTTTTCAAAACAGGCTCCGAATGTGAAAGTGGATGGTGATTTTCCCATATTTATCACGGGTAAGCACACGATTCCTGTACTTGCTTGATGCTTAACGGTTTCAGCGTCTATGATGGGCGCATCCACTCATCCGAGGAAGCCCATGCGTTTATTGACGTTATTGTGTTTGTGCTTATTGCCACTGCTGAGTCATGCGGCACATAACACCGTATTACGCGACCACCCCTCCCCGTATTTGCGCACCCACGCCGATGACAGCATTCACTGGAACATCTTCAGTGCCACCGCGTTTGAACAGGCAAAAACCAGTGGCAAACCCATCTTGATTTCCAGCGGTTATTCGAGTTGTTACTGGTGTCACAAAATGAAACAAGACACTTTCAGCAACAAAACGGTGGGGGAAACTGTGAATGCCGGTTTCATCCCGATCATTGTGGATCGTGAGTTAGAGCCGGAAGTGGATGCCTATTTGCAAACCATTATGGAACAGCAACGCGGTTTCGGGGGCTGGCCGCTCACGGTAATGCTGACACCGGACGCGCTACCCATCGGTGGCTTTAACTACACCAAAGCGGATGAGTTTAACGCAACCCTGCAACGTTTCCTCAACGATTGGGCGACCAATAAAACCAGCATTCAAGAAAAAGCCCAAGTCAAAGCCAATACGCTGGAACAACAACGCAACGCCGCCAGAACGGTGGCAGACACCACCACGCCCGTTGAGGTGTTGCAAGCGTTTTTGCAACACGTCAGCGGCGCGGGCGATGAAGAATACGGCGGGTTTGGTGATCAGGAAAAATTCCCGAATTTGCCGCAGTTAAGCGCACTGTTTACTCTGCATCAACTCAAGCCGGACAAAGACTTGTACGCTTTTTTGCAAACCAGTTTGGCGGCGTTGATTGGCGGCGGCTTGCGTGATCATCTGGGCGGTGGATTTTTCCGCTATACCGATGACCGCCGCTGGACGCACCCGCATTACGAGCAAATGCTATACACCCAAGTATTGGCAGCACCCTTGTTGATTCGGGCAGGCGTGGAATTCAAGCAACCGGCATACCTGCAAGCCGGGCGCGAGGCATTGTTACATACCCTCACGGCATTCCGGCGCGATGATGGCTTATTGCGTGCCGGATTATCCGCCGTGGGAGGGGATGGCACAGCAGGCGGTTATTACTTGTGGAAACCGGAACAGCTCAGTGCCACCGTCGGCAAGGATTGGCAAAACAGCGTGCATAATCTATTGGGTGAGGAAGCCGATAAGGTATTGCCTTTCGTGACAGTACAAGGCGATGCGGGCAAAGCCTTGCGGGAAAAATTACTGAGCGAACGGCGTGTACGTCCCCTAAGCAGTGATGATAAAGCCTTGCTGGGCTGGAATGGGTTAGCCTTGAATGCCTTCGCCACCGCCAAGGAGCTTGACCCCGAACTGCAACAAGCAGGTGAAAAGCTTGCCGCACAATTACTGGCTCTTACCAAACAAGACACGTTGCCGCGCCTGATTGGTGAACCGGCAGCAGGGGAAGCGCAATTCGCGGATCGGGTGTATTTAGCTTACGGTTTGGCAGCGTGGGGCAAAGCCAACGAACAAACCCATTTTACCGACGCGGCACGGCAGTTATTGCACGACACTTACCAACGTTATTACGACGGCAAAGGCTGGGTACAAAGTGAAGCAAACCCGCTACTAGGGGAAATTGCCGTGCCGGTGATTGCGGATTCACAATTGCCGTCGCCTTCCGCGTTATGGTTGGTCACGGCTTGGCAAGTCGTGGATCAAGACCCGGTATTACGCAAAATTGTCGAAGAAATCAGCGCAATCTTGCCGAATGCCTTGCGCGATAATGCTTTTTTCCATGCCACCCACATTGCTGCACTCGTCCAACACGCTACCCAGGAGAAACCATGAGCCGTGATTCTTATATGCCATTTTACGGTTGGTTGCTGTGGTTTGGGTTGATGCTGTTTGGCGGATTTTTGCTGTGGCAATACGGCTTGTGGGCGGAATTATGGGCGAAAGACCAGACGCATTTATCCGCCATCATTGTATTGCTGCTGGTGTTGGTGAGCTTGTATTTGGGGCGTTGCGCTTGGCAGTTGTCGCACCAAGCCGCTGCTGCTGAAGCCTTGAGTGCCGGTTTGCTGAAACTGACACCGCAACAGTGGGAAGGTTCGCGTTGGCTGGAAACACATCCGGTCAGTTGGGCGCAGGAACACCTGACGCTGGTGTTGCGGCAGATGCAAATACAGGGACAAGGCGCACCCGCCGATAGCTTGCAGGCACGTTTGATTGAGCGGGTGCATAGCGGACACAGTTCGGGGTGGTTTTTATCCGATTTAATGTTGCGCTTAGGGTTGGTGGGTACGGTAATCGGTTTTGTGCTGATGCTGGGGTCGGTGTATGAATTGCAGGCGGAAGGCATTAACGCGCTCAAGCAATTACTCACCAGCATGGGCGGTGGAATGCAGGTGGCACTGTATACCACGCTGGCGGGTTTAGGCAGCGCGATGTTGGTCAGCATTCAATGCCATTGGTTGGATCGCTGTGCGGATCGGCTGATTAGCCGGATTATCGCGATGAGCGCGGCGGAATTGCCTGCATGAGTTTATACCGCCGCACGGGCAGACAAGTGCCAACTGACCCGTTTATCGACTTGCTGTTTAACACCTTGCTGGGGTTCAGCTTTTTGTTTTTGGTGAGTCTGGTGTTTATTAACCCCGAAGCGGATCAAGCCAAGGTGGATATGCAGGCGGAATACGTGATTTCCGCCACTTGGGTTCCCGATGTGGCGGATGACGTGGATTTGTGGGTACACGCGCCATCGGGTGACACGGTGTCTTACCTCAAAGCCGAAGCCGGTTTTTTGCATCTGGATCGGGATGATCGCGGCAAAATCAATGACACGATTAGCGTGGATGGGCGCGAAGTGGTGCATTCTATCAATCAGGAAATCGTCACGATTCGCAAACGTTACGCGGGGGAATACATCGTTAATCTGTATTACTACCAAGCCGCCTCGCCGCCACCGTTAAAAGTACAGGTAAAAGTTGACCAGATTAACCCGCGTTTCCAAACCGTATTCGCCGAAACCGTGGAGTTGACAGCGCAGGATGCGGAAGTCACTGCGGTGCGTTTCAGCATTGCGGAGGATGGTACGGTGTCTGGTTTCAATAAGTTACCGCTGAAATTAACCCCTTATGGTTTAGACCACATTCCGGTGGATGTATGGAATCGTTAACCCTTATTGTTGCCTATGTGATTCCGCTGGCGTTTGTGGTGTGGCTGTGGCTGGGTAAACCCGGCTGGCGCAGTAAGTTGCTGCTCACGGTGTGTTTGCCGCTGTTTTACTGGCTGCATTGGCAGGGTTTGCAAGACACCAAGGGGTGGCCTGCACCGCAGCCCTTGCCGGAAAAGTTCGAGCTGATTGCGGCGGATGTGTTCGAGCCAAGCCAAGGCAAGGATGGCGCGATTCGCCTGTGGGTGCGCGAAACCGATGCTGGCGAGCCACGGGTGTATGCCTTGCCATACAGCCGAAAATTGCATCAGGCATTGTTTGATACCAAAGAGCGCGTGGCGCAGGGGCGTACCCAAGTGGGTTTGCTCAGTGATGGCGGGGCAGGTGGCGCGGGTGCGCCAGTCGGGAGCGGGCAAATGCTGGAATTTCGGGATAAACCGAAGTCGAATTTACCGCCAAAATATTAATGCCATGTATTCAAATAGTGCGCTAATATTCGGATTATGAAAATAAAATCAGTGATTGATCTCCGCTTTTACCTGCCCGGTTTATTCCAGCCGCTGGATTTATGGTGCAAAGACTTTGCCTTTCAGCCCACCGCCAGCAACTTGTTGCGTTTATGTGCCAACACTAGCGTTACCACCGCGCCAGTGCAGGGGCTGGAAGCCACGCTGTTTCAGGATTACGGGCAAGTGCCGCATGGTGAAATCCCGTTTGCTTATCACCGTTACTGCTTGGATTTTGGTGTGCCACCGCCCACAGCGTTGTTGTGTGCTGATCCGGTATGGCTGAAAAGTGGTTTGGATAGCGTGGTCATGCAGCCAGAATTGCCGTTACTGACACTGGATGAGGTAACGCGCTTGTTAGCGGTGCTGAATCAGCATTTGCAGGAAGACGGTTTGCAACTGGTCGCCAAACACCCGCAGCGTTGGTACTTGCTGGGGGAACGGGTGCAAGCGGATGCGACGTTGCGCACCGTACCGCTCTCGCAAGCGTTGGGGCAAAGCATTTTTGCGCTGCTTCCACAAGGTGATAAACGTTACTGGCATCGCTTGCTCAATGAGATCCAGATGTTATTGCACACTTGCGAAAGCCCAGCGGTGAATGCCTTGTGGCTGTGGGGGGCGGCAAATCCGGCTGCAAGCGTTTCTCTGCCAGCCAACGACTTCGACGGCTGTATTGGCACGTCGCTGACCAGTCAGGTGTTGGCATTGGCAAGCAATACGCCACATCAGGCAGTCACCACACTGTCGGACGCTAGGTTGGAAACTGGTAACACTTACGCACTGGTTCTCGATGCCTTGCATGTGCCGAGTGTGAGTGATGACATGCACAGATGGCAGCAAGCCTTGAATGTGCTGGACGAGCATTGGTTCGCACCCGCATTCGCTGGGCTACAATCCGGTCGGTTTGTGGTCAGTTTGACGGCTTGCGATGGGCGTACTTGGCATTGCAAGCCCACGCCAGCTTGGCGGTTTTGGCAAACCCGTTGTGCTACGTGGGAAGCGTTTAGGTAACAAGTTTTCTTTTGCGGGTAAGGCTTGAATTCATGTAATAATAAGTATATATTTTTGGTATATACTTTTTGATAAGGGGGCGCGTGATGCAAACAGCAAAAATCTTTCAGAATGGGCGTTCGCAAGCCATTCGTTTACCCAAAGCTTTTCGCTTGTCGGGTACTGAAGTCAGAATTTCCCGCGATGGCAATCGCATTATCCTTGAACCGCTAGAGCAATCTTGGGGCGATTGGCTGCTCGCCATCGAACAGTTTTCAGACGATTTCATGGCGCAAGGGCGCGAACAGCCTGCCGTGCAAGAGCGGGAGTGGTAATGAAGTACTTGCTGGATACCAACATCTGTATTTACCTCATCAAGGAAAAACCGCCAGAAGTATTGCTGCGCTTCACGGCATTGAAACCGGCGCAAGTGTTCATTTCAGCCGTGACGGTGTTTGAATTGTATTATGGAGTTGAAAATAGTCAGGCTCACAAACGCAACTTGGCGGCATTGGAAAAATTCCTGCGTCCGATGACTATCCTCGACTTTACTCCTGAGGATGCCAAACAAGCTGCCAGGATTCGTGCCGACCTCAAGCAAAAAGGTACGCCCATTGGGGCTTATGATTTGCAAATTGCCGCGACAGCGTTAGCCAATGGCTTGACGGTAGTGACTAATAACACTGATGAGTTTAAGCGGGTGGTTGGGTTAAGGTTGGAGAATTGGATTTAGTGGGGAAGCAGGGTTTTCTTTTGCCTGCCGGAACTGCATACTTGGCTAATCAGGAGTTAAGGTTGTGATTAGCCATGATTAAACGTAACACTGCGGATTTGTTGAAGAAATTGGCTGCGGGTTTCCCCGTGGTGTCGATTACGGGGCCTCGTCAGAGTGGTAAAACCACCTTGGCGCAACATTGTTTTGCGGAAAAACCTTACTTCACGCTGGAAGACCCCGATACCCGCGACTTTGCTTTGCATGATCCGCGTAGCTTTTTGGCACAATTTCCTGATGGTGCGATTCTGGATGAAGTGCAACGTTGCCCCGATTTGTTTTCCTACCTGCAAGGCATTGTTGACCGCGATGGACGTATGGGCTTGTTTGTCCTGACAGGTTCGCAACAATTCAGTTTGAAAGAGGGCATCAGCCAATCGTTGGCAGGTCGGGTCGGCATGGTGCATTTGTTGCCATTGGCTCAGGATGAATTGCTGGCAGCGGGGGATTTACCGCCGACGTTGGATGAATTTCTCTACAAAGGCGCGTACCCGCCGATTTATACCCGCCCAGTGGAGGCGTTCCAATGGTATGCCAACTATGTCAGCACCTATCTGGAACGGGATGTACGTCAACTGATCAATGTGCAAGATTTGGCTTTGTTCCAACGTTTCTTGCGGGTATGCGCCCATCACGTTGGGCAATTGGTCAACCTGACGCAGATTGCGAATGATTGCGGCATTTCGCAGAAAACGGTGGAGGCGTGGCTGTCGGTGCTGGAAGCCAGTTATTTGGTGGTGCGTTTGCAGCCCTGGTATCGCAATTTCAATAAGCGTCTGGTGAAAACCCCGAAGCTGTATTTTTACGACACGGGCTTGGTGTGTTGGTTGTTGGGTATCCGTGAGGTCGATCAGGTGAAGTTTCATGCGATGCGTGGCGCATTGTTTGAAAATCTGGTGATCAGCGAATGCCATAAACACCTGTTTAATCAGGGCGAACATCCCGAAATCTGGTTCTGGCGTGACCGTAGCGGGCATGAAGTCGATATGGTGCTGGAACGTGGCGGACAGTTCCGCGCTGTCGAAGTTAAATCCGGTCAAACCCTGAGCCAAGACCAGTTCAAAGGCTTGCAGTTCTGGCAGGAATTGACGGGTAACGCTGGTAAAGCCTTGTTGGTCTACGGCGGGGAACAGGCACAACAGCGCACAGTGGCGCAAGTTGTGCCGTGGAGGAATCTGGCGGGATTATGCGACGGTGGTTAAGCTAACTTCACCACTTCTACTTTGACCCCATCCGTCACCAACAGCCACGCGGAAAGCTTAGGCAGGGCAGCAATCTCCGGCAATTGCAAATAGCCTTGCACCTGCTCAACACCTTCTTTACGCTTCGTCGCCCAATCTTTTTTGGTTTTTTTGCTGTATTTCAGTTCGATCAAATGTTGGTGGTTCACCGCAAAGGGGCTGCGTTCCAACAGCAGGACATCAGGGTAATGGCGACCCATTTCGCGCTCGCTGTGGATGAAGTAGAACGACACTTGGTACAGCAAGGTCAGCAACAATACCTTGACGTGCTTCTCATCCATTCCCATCGCATCGCGGTTGGAGAGCAGTTGTAACGCCCGCGTCATCTCGTTCACCAAGGGCTGGATGTCGTCGCACAGTGCCAGCGTTTCCATCGCCACCGCAATCGCACGGTTGGGAATCGTCATCTGGTTAAGGCGTTCCAACTCCACTTTGAAATACTGGAAATACAGTTCACGCATGACGTGGTTGGGGATGCCAAACACTTTCCCCGCCAAAGTTTCGCGTTGTAGCGACACAAATCCCATGTACCCCAGCAGACTAATGAAGTCATCGCGCTCGAAGCCTTTTTCAAAGTCGAATTTGCGGCGTTGTTCGGCGGTCACTTCACCCGTGCTAATTAATTCATCCAACACTGCAAAATTGGTGTCACGGTCGCCGATGCTGAACATGCCCAGAATTTTGCCGTAGTCGGACGCGATGTTTTCATCCAGCATTCTTTCGGGGTAGGCGCAATTTTCCGTGTCAAAATTCTTCAGGAAATACAGCACCATATTGGCGTTGTAGACAGTTTCGGATGCTTGTGCGTGGAAGCGATAGCCGTTGTACCATTGCGTCATCGCATCCAGCAATGTTTGTGGCTCCAGTTGACAGGTTTTCACCAAGGGTTGCAGCAGATGCGCGACTTCCGCCTTCGTAAATCCTACCGTTGCGTTAAAGCTTTTGTGCAGGGAAATGTTTTCACCGATATTAAATCCACTGGTCATGCTGTCGAGCATCAGTGGCGTAACTCCAGTGATGAACAAACGGTCAACCGTGCCGCGCTGGGTGGCGGTTTTGATGGTTTCGTAAAAGCTGCGAACAAAGCCGCCTTTGCCGACCACGCTTTGGAATAAGGTCAGGTCTTGTGACAGGATGGCGTTGGCAAAATGGTCATATTCGTCGATCAGCAGTAGGATTTTTTGTCCGGCAATGATTTTGAAAAACTGCTCCATTTTTGCTGGGGGGGACGGTTCGCTGTCTACGGCTTCGATCTGGTCTTGTCGATAGCCATAGCGTTCCAAAAATGCTTGCAGGGCGATGGATATTTTGCGGTCAAAATCTTGGTACAGACGCTCGAACCCCTGCTCGGTGGCAATCCCGCTGAACTCCATAAACAGCACCTGATAGCTGCTTTTTAGCGGGGTGGGATGCTTGCCGATGTAGAGGTTTGAGAAAATGGCTTCAAAATCATCACTGTAACCCACGTCGTAATAGTATTCCAACGCCGACAGCAGCAGGCTTTTACCGAAACGGCGCGGACGTAGCAGAATAAGATGCCGACCCGTATCTTCCAACTTCGCGATGTAGTCGGTTTTGTCGATGTAGGTGTAGCCTCCAGTAATGACTTGCTTGAAATTGCTCAAGCCGTAGGGAATTTTCATCGGGATACTCGCGGGATGACTGCTGTTCATGGGCTGTAGTTTAGCATAGCCACTCATTAGGGAACGCGGGTGACAATGCTTTCAAAACTGCCGTCTTGCAGTTGGGTGACGACCGTTTGCCCCAGACGTAAAGCGGTGGTGTGTCGCACGACTTTCCCGGTTTCTTGATGGCGCACAATGCCATAGCCGCGTTCCAACGTTGCTAGGGGACTTAAGGCGTGTAATTGCCCCGCTTGCATTTGCAGCTTGTCCCGCGCTTTAGCCAACCGTTGTTGGATTAACACTTGCAGATATTGTTGCCAGCGTAGCAGTTGCGCCTGTTGCCTTGGGATTTGGCGTTGCGGGGATTGCAGTTGTAAGCGTGAGGATAGGTTCATCACATACTGTTGCTGGTTTTGCAGGTAACGTTGCAGGGCAGCCCGGAGGCGCATGTCCAGTTCATCCAGCCGTTGCACTTTTTGTTGTAAGCGATTGGTCGGGCGCTGATTTTCCAAACGTTGTTGTAAGCGTTGCAGGTGTTCGCTGGCGGTCTGTAAGCGCCGTTGTTGAGTGCGTTGCAGTTGAAAAAATAACCGTTGCACTTGGGTTTGCAGTGCAGCCATATCGGGGCTGACCAGTTCGGCTGCCGCTGATGGCGTAGGTGCGCGGACATCGGCGACGAAATCGGCAATGGTGAAGTCAATTTCATGCCCAACCCCACTGATAATGGGCAGGGAGCAGGCGTAAATGGCGTGGGCAACACTTTCCTCATTAAACGACCACAGGTCTTCGATAGAACCGCCGCCGCGAGTCAGAATCAGTACATCGCAACGTTGTTCCCTGTCAGCTTGGCGGATGGCATTGACGATTTGTTCCTTGGAGCCGTCACCCTGCACCAGCACGGGGTAAACCATTACTGGAATTTGCGGGCAACGCCGTTTCAAGACGTTGAGGATGTCGCGAATTGCAGCACCTGTGGGTGAGGTAATGACCCCGATACAGCGCGGAAACGCGGGCAGGGTTTGCTTGTGTTCGGGGGCGAATAAGCCTTGTGCCTGCAAGCTGCGTTTGAGTTCTTCAAACTGGCGTTGCAATGCGCCAACTCCGGCATCTTCCATGTGTTCGATGATGAACTGGTATTCGCCGCGAGGCTCGTACAAGCTGACCTTGCCGCGTACCAGCACTTTCAAACCGTTTTTAGGGATAAGCTTCAGGCTGGAGGCTCGTCCTTTGAACATGGCACAGCGCACTTGCGCACTCGCATCTTTCAGGCTGAGATAAAGATGTCCAGAACTGGCGCGGGTGAAGTTGGAGATTTCGCCTTCCACCCACAGGGCAGGCAAGCCTTGGGATAGTAGTTGCCCGACTTCGGCGTTGAGTTGGGAAATGCTGAAAATGAGTCGTTCTGTTTGCATGGGCTAACTTTATAAAAAAGCTGTGGTAAAAAAAGCCGGGACATTGCCCGGCTTTTTCATGCGCAAATAAGATTCGTGATCAGCTTATTTGGCTACAGGACCAGCAGTTTTAGATTTTTCGGCTTGTTCCTGACCTTGTACACCTGCAAGTTCAACCAATTTAGCGATTTTCATAGCATTCTCTTTCTTGCCATCATTAGCCGCTTTGATCGCATCTTCCAAGTGTTTGCCAGCAGGCTTGCCACCCCAGAACCATTCAAACTTGGCTTTTTTAGCGGCATCATTGGCAGTTTTTGCAGCTTCGATAGCTGCTTTTACGTCAGCGTCAACGTCCGCTTTCAGTTCAACAGCATCTGCTTTTGCTTCCGCTGGTTTCGCATCCGCTTTTGCTTCGGCTTTCTTTTCCTCAGCGGCAAAAGCCACGGATGTCATCAGGGACAATGCGAGTGCTGCAAATAGTGCTTTAAAGTTCATCAATGGGATCCTCCTCTCCTGAAAATTGCGTCAATGAGATAAATCAAATTCTTTGAAATACTCTGGTGCGTATTGATAGCAGTTTACCGACTTAAGGTCAAACTCTATAATGAGTTGCTTCTTTCTCACAGATGGACATAAGCCCCATGCGTATCCTTCAGGAAGCCCTTACTTTCGACGACGTTCTTTTAGTACCTGCCCATTCTACGGTCTTGCCCGCTGATGCCAATCTACAAACTCCGCTGACCCGCGACATTATGTTGAATATCCCCTTGCTGTCGGCGGCAATGGATACGGTCACAGAAGCGCGGTTGGCGATTGCCCTTGCCCAAGAGGGTGGTATGGGTATTATCCACAAAAACATGAGCATTCAGGCGCAAGCTGATCAAGTACGCACCGTGAAAAAATACGAAAGCGGTATTATTAAAAACCCGATTACGGTTTCGCCTGATGTCACGATCCGTGAAGTATTGGCGTTGACCCGTGCGAATAATATTTCCGGCGTACCGGTAGTGCAGGGTGAAGATTTAGTCGGTATCGTGACCGGACGTGATTTGCGCTTTGAAACCCAACTCGATGAGCCGGTCAGCACCATTATGACCCCGAAAGAGCGCTTGGTAACGGTCGAAGAGGGTGCAAGCAAAGGCCAAATCCGCAAGTTGCTGCACACTCACCGTATCGAAAAAGTGTTGGTGATTAACGATAAATTCCAGTTGCGCGGTTTGATTACCGTGAAAGACATTCAAAAATCCACCGATTTCCCGAATGCGTGTAAAGACGATCAAGGTCAATTGTTGGTCGGTGCAGCGGTTGGCGTGGGTTATGGCACGGAAGATCGCGTGCGTGCGCTGGTCGAGGCGGGCGTAGACGTGATTATCGTCGATACCGCACACGGGCATTCCCAAGGCGTGTTGGATCGGGTGAAATGGGTGAAAGACAACTTCCCACAAGTCCAAGTTATCGGCGGCAATATTGCCACGGGTGAGGCGGCGTTGGCACTGGTGGCAGCGGGTGCGGATGCGGTGAAGGTGGGTATCGGCCCCGGTTCGATTTGCACTACCCGTATTGTGGCTGGTGTCGGTGTGCCGCAAATTTCTGCGGTAATGAATGTGGCGAAAGCACTCGAAGGCACGGGTGTGCCGTTGATTGCGGATGGCGGTATTCGTTATTCCGGCGACATTGCCAAAGCCTTGGCAGCGGGGGCGCATACCGTGATGTTGGGCGGGATGTTCGCGGGTACGGAAGAAGCACCGGGTGAGGTGGAATTGTTCCAAGGGCGTTCGTACAAGTCTTACCGTGGCATGGGTTCACTGGGGGCGATGGCGAAGGGTTCTAGTGACCGTTACTTCCAGGACGGTTCGGAAAATGCGGCGGATAAGCTCGTGCCGGAAGGGATTGAGGGGCGTGTGCCGTACAAAGGTGCACTTGCACCGATTATTCACCAGATGATGGGCGGCTTGCGTTCCAGTATGGGGTATGTGGGTTGTAAGGACATGGAAGAGATGCGTACCAAGCCGCAATTCGTGCGAATTTCCAGCGCGGGTATGCGTGAATCGCACGTTCATGACGTGACCATTACCAAAGAATCGCCAAACTACCGGGTGTAATTGATGACACAGAATATTCATGCGGATCGTGTACTGATCTTGGATTTTGGTTCGCAATATACCCAGTTGATTGCGCGGCGCGTACGCGAGGTTGGGGTTTATTGTGAGATTTACCCGTGGGATGTGGACGCGCAAGCGGTGGCGGATTTTGGTGCGAAGGGCATTATTTTGTCCGGTGGCCCCGAATCAGTGACGGATGCTGAACCGCCCAAAGCACCGGAGAATGTGTTTACGCTGGGTGTGCCAGTATTGGGCATTTGCTACGGGATGCAGACGATGGCGGTGCAACTCGGTGGTGCGGTGGAATCGTCTAGCCATTGCGAGTTTGGTTATGCGCAAGTCCGCGCCCGTGGGCATACCGAACTGTTGCGTGAAATCGAAGACCACATTTCCCCCGAAGGTTTTGGCTTGCTGGATGTGTGGATGTCGCATGGCGATAAAGTTACCGCGATGCCGGAAGGTTTCAAGCTGATGGCAAGCACCGATGCCGCGCCGATTGCGGGGATGGCGGATGAGTCACGGCATTTCTACGCGCTGCAATTCCACCCGGAAGTGACGCATACCAAACAGGGCAAGCGCATTTTGCAACGCTTTGTGCAGGGCATTTGCGGTTGTGCGGGGTTGTGGACGACGGCGAATATCATCGACGAAAACATCCGCACGGTACGCGAAAAAGTCAGTTCGGATGAGGTCATTCTTGGCTTGTCTGGCGGGGTGGATTCGTCGGTGGTGGCGGCGTTGTTGCACAAGGCGATTGGTGAGCAATTGACCTGCGTATTCGTGGATACCGGCTTGTTGCGTTACCGCGAAGGCGATCAGGTGATGGCAATGTTCGCCGAACACATGGGCGTGAAAGTGATTCGCGTGGATGCGGAAGCGCGTTTCCTGTCGGCTCTTGCGGGTGTCACTGACCCTGAGAAGAAGCGCAAGATCATTGGTGGCTTGTTCATTGATATTTTCGATGAGGAATCGTCCAAGCTGACTTCGGCGAAATGGTTGGCGCAAGGCACGATTTACCCCGATGTGATTGAGTCGGCGGGGGCGAAAACCGGCAAGGCGCATTTGATCAAGTCGCACCATAACGTCGGCGGTTTGCCGGAAAACATGAAGCTGGGGCTGGTCGAGCCGTTGCGCGAATTGTTTAAGGACGAAGTGCGCGTGATGGGGGTGGAACTGGGTTTGCCGCCAGAAATGGTGTATCGCCACCCGTTCCCAGGCCCCGGTTTGGGTGTGCGGATTTTGGGTGAGGTGAAGAAGGAATACGCGGATTTGCTGCGGCTGGCTGACCATATCTTTATCGAAGAACTGCGCAAGCATGATTTGTATGACAAGACTTCGCAGGCGTTTGCGGTGTTTTTGCCGGTGAAATCGGTGGGTGTGACGGGCGATGGGCGGCGTTATGACTATGTGATTGCGTTGCGAGCGGTGGAAACTATCGACTTCATGACGGCGCGTTGGGTACACTTGCCGTATGAGCTGCTGGATCTGTTGTCTCGGCGGATTATCAATGAGATACGCGGGGTTTCGCGGGTGGTTTATGATATTTCGGGTAAACCTCCGGCTACGATTGAGTGGGAGTAGGGAAGACCCTCTTCTGTAGAGGTGCGATTTATCGCGCCCTTTTTTTGCTCTTTGGCAGAAGTGGTGAAGTTAAAATGATACAGGTATAATTCAAAACAATAAAAATCCAAAGGCACTGCCATGTTACCTGTTACGCGAATCCTCCTTCTCTGGCTATTCCTGCTCACCACCGCACATGCCAACCCGCTTGCCCCTGAAAACGTCCCCGACCCGCTCAAACCGTGGGTCGGCTGGGTATTGGATGGGCAAAAAGACCTGCAATGCCCCTACCTCTTCAACGCCGCAGAACGCCAATGCGCTTGGTTGGGGCGCTTAGATTTGCAACTAACTAGCACGGGTGGCACATTCACCCAACACTGGGAAGTCTACGGCGAAACCCAAATCCGCCTGCCCGGTGATGCGCAACACTGGCCGCAGCAAGTACAAAACAGCACCAACACCCCCTTGGCAGTGCTGGAAAAAGACGGCTATCCGGTTGTCACCCTCCCCGCAGGCAGCCACGATATCAGCGGGCAATTCGTCTGGGATAAACTCCCCGAAGCGCTCTTTGTTGCCCCGACCAGCGGCTTGGTGCAACTCAGTGTCAATGGCAGCACCATCGCCACCCCCGAATTCAACGCCGCTGGCAGTTTATGGCTCAGCCAAACCCAGCAAGAAGCTAGCGAAGACAACCTCGAAGTGCAAATATTCCGCAAAGTATTGGATTCGCACCCGCTCGAAGTCAACACCCACATCCAATTGCGGGTCGCAGGCAAGCAACGCTACGCCGAATTCACCCCAGTGTTGCTGGACGGTTTTATCCCGCTGCACCTCGATAGCCCCTTACCCACGCGCATGGGGCAGGATGGCAAGCTGCAAGTGCAACTGCGCCCCGGCGAATGGACGCTCAAACTCACCGGACGCGCCCTGACCAATGTCACCGAATTAGCCTTGCCCGTGAGCAGCACCCCCTGGCCTAACGAAGAAGTCTGGGTATTTGCAGCCGACCCGACCATGCGCCAAGTGCAGGTCGAAGGCGTGAATAGCGTTGACCCCAGCCAAACCCGCCTGCCGGATAACTGGGCAAGTTTACCTGCCTATCTGCTCACCAGTGGCAGCAAAATGACCTTGGCAGAACAACATCGCGGCATGGCAGACAGCCCCGCACAACTCCATTTAACCCGCCAATTGTGGCTGGATTTCGATGGCAACGGTTACACCTTGCAAGACCAGTTGACGGGAACATTGGCGCAACAGTCACGGCTGGAAGTGCTGCCCGATATTCATCTCGGCAGGGTCAGCATTGACGGCTCCCCGCAATTGATTACCCAACAAGCGGAAGGGCAAGCTGCCGGTGTGGAAGTGCGCCAGCGCAATCTGGCACTCGAAGCCGATAGCCGTTACATCGCCGCGCGTTCCAGCCCGCCGGTCAGCGGTTGGCAACAGGAATTGCAGCAAGTGACGACGACCTTGCATTTGCCGCCCGGTTGGTTGCTGTTTGCAGCGAGTGGCACGGACAATTTGCCCATGACATGGCTACAGCAATGGAGCTTGCTGGATTTGTTTCTGGTATTGCTGACCACGGTGGCAACTGGCTACTTGTTTGGCTGGCAATGGGGGGCGGTGGCAGGGTTTGCCTTGTTGCTGACTTGGCATCAGCCGGATGCGCCGCGCTTGTTGTGGTTGAATCTGTTGGCGGTCACGGCGTTGCTGCGTTCCGTGCCGGAAGGGGCGATTCAACGTTGGTTGGGGCGTTACCGCTGGTTGAGCTTGCTGGGATTGGTGCTGGTGATTTTGCCTTACACCATTGATACCGTGCGTTTGGCGCTTTACCCGCAGTTGGAATACAGCACCAGTGGTGGCATGAATGGTGGGGTTTATGAATCAGCCGCCGCACCCGCCGCTGAGGAAGCGATGGATGCCGCTATGCCTGCTGCTCCAGCACCTGCCCCCCTGATGAAATCGGAGAATTATGCGCGTGAGAAAATGAGTAGTTTGGCAAACCTTGGCGCGTATCCTGAGGCACGATCCGCCAAACAGCAGGTCAATCTGCGTGAAATCGACCCGAACAGCATGATTCAAACCGGTCCCGGTTTGCCCACATGGCAATGGAATCAAGTGCGTCTGGAATGGTCAGGGGTGATTCAACCCGACGAGCGCATGGGGCTGTGGTTGATTTCGCCGGTAGCACATGCGCTGCTCAAAGTGTTAGGGGTGATCATTATGCTGGTTTTGGCAGCACGTTTGGCACTGGTTTCCGGCAAATTGGCGGCATTGTGGCAAGCGACACAATCCGTTAAACGCGGTTTGCCTGTGGCGTTGTTACTGGTGATGACTACATCATGGGCATTGATTGTGCCGCCAGCGGCTTGGGCGGAAACCCCAGCCGTTGCAGAAATGCCCGCCACTTCAGTGGTGCAAAGCGCGAGTACACCCGACCCCAGCTTGCTGGAAACTTTGCAAGAACGTTTGCTACGTGCGCCGGAGTGTTTGCCGAACTGTGCGCAAATCGAGCAAATGAATCTGAATGTGGGAAATGATGGCTTGCAAATTCGCTTGCGAGTACACACTGCCACCGCCGTTGCCGTGCCATTGCCGGGAAGTCAAAGTACCTGGTTGCCACAAAGCGTATTGGTGGATGCGCAACCCACGCAAGCTTTGCGCCGTGATGCGGAGCAACAATTGTGGGTGGTCTTGGCGCAAGGTCAACACGATGTGGTCTTGCAAGGCGGAATCCCCACCCGCAGCAGTTTAGCCTTACCGTTGCCGCTGAAACCGCATCGCGTGACTTGGCAAGGCGAGGGCTGGCAGGTGGACGGTATCCGCGACAACGGTGTACCCGAAGCCCAGCTTCAACTGAACCGCACCACCGCCAGCAGCGATAACACCGTGCAAGACATGCCGACCTTGCCCGCGTTCATCAAAATTTCACGGCGCTTGGATTTGGGGCTGGATTGGTATGTCACCACCACGGTAAGCCGCGTGTCTGACAGTGCCGCGCCGATCAGCTTGGCGATTCCGTTGTTGCCGGGTGAACAGCCGTTGAGTGAGCAATTCACCCTCAAAGATCAGGCGCTGCAAATCGCGCTTAAACCGCAGCAAAACACGCTGGAATGGACATCGCGGCTGCCACAGACCGCAGAGTTGCAACTGACCGCTAGTCAAAATAACGCTTGGTTGGAAGAGTGGCGCATTGCTGCCAGCCCGGTATGGCACGTCGATGCCACGGGGTTGCCTGCTAACGCTTATGAAGAAGCCGACGCGCAAGGCACATTATTGTGGAAACCCTGGGCAGGTGAAACCCTGACGCTCGCGATTAATCGTCCGCAAGGCACTGCCGGGCAAACCGTGACGCTGCTTGCCAGTCAGATGCAGGTTGAGATTGGCAAACGCGCCCGTGATGTCAGCTTGCGTCTGAATTTGCACAGCAGCCGTGGTTCCCAACACAGTATTAACCTGCCGAAAGACGCGGTGGTGCAAAGCTTGACGATTGACGGCACGAAACAAGCGATTCAACAGCAAGCGGGCAAGGTGATCTTGCCGTTATTGCCGCGCAAACAAGAGGTGGTGCTGGAATGGCAGGAAAACGGCGCATTGCCTTTGCATTACACTTTCCCGGCGGTGGATTTGGGTTTGCCGAGTGTTAATAGCGAGTCACGCTTGCAAGTGCCACAAGACCGTTGGGTTTTGTGGGCGCATGGACCATTGTTGGGGCCTGCGGTGCTGTTCTGGGGCATGTTAGTGGTGTTGCTGGTGTTTGCGTTGGTGTTGGGGCGTTCCAACATCACCCCGTTGAAAAGCTGGCAATGGTTCTTGCTGGGCATTGGCTTAAGCCCAAGTACGCCGTTTTTGATGGTGCTAATGGCGTTTTGGCTGATTGCTTTGGCGTTGCGCAGCAAAGTATCACGCGCTGAATGGGCGCGACCTTACTGGCAATTCAATCTGATGCAAGTGGGGTTGGCAGGGTTGACGGTGGTGGCGTTAGCGACGTTGGTGGGGGCGGTTGCCAATGGCTTGCTGGGGTCGCCGGATATGCAAATCGCCGGCAACGGTTCGTGGGCGCAGCAATTGCAGT
>CAYNNA010000020.1:0-31874 GCA_964398375.1 uncultured Thiothrix sp. | reverse complement strand
CAGCTTCTGCGAATAATTCATCCACATAACGGTCAATCGCAGCAGCCGGAAGTGGTGTACTTAAACGCATTGCAAGTGTGGAACGATCATTGTGACAGCGGCAATATGCTCCGCCACACTGCCCACAAACAGGAGCGGTAGCTTCATCCCATGATTCTGCCTGATACATGGTAAACCTCCTGCTCTACGCAACCGCCGCCGTTTGTTGTGGCATTCCTAATACACTTCGTAGTGCAGGTGTAATACCAGAGAAACCCCGTCCTTCGGGCGTCATGCGGTAAGCCGCAATCCATGCTTCAGCATGAGACCCCATTGGGCGTACCGTGGATTGGAACAAAATGGGGTCAATAGCTGTTCTAAAATCATTGTCCGCCGCAAATTGCAGGATGCGTCTCCCACTTTCTGCCATTTTGGCGCGTTGTGATGGTTCTGACATTCCCCCTAGATAACGTTGGGAAACAATTTCAATTACGTCCCACTTCGTATTGGCATCAAATGCTTTCTTAATATCTGGTGCATCCAGTAACATCATCACCTGTTTCAAGTAATGTCCGGTTTCCATCGTTAGTGAGAAAATACTCCCGTAAGTTGAACGATCCAGTGCATAACGTAAATCCAGACCAATTCGCTGAATAGTAGCTACCGAACCAAAAGGGCGTTGTTCAATCAATTGCCCGCCCCGGATGACCTCCCCAATTAGCAAATCGCGGAAGTATTGTGATAATGCCACCATAAAACCAATCATTTGGTGGTGGAAGTTGCGATTAACGACGGCACCGCCTGGTACTTGGGTATTGCCGTAATTGAAAGCACGTTTATACGCCATCATGCGCTTGCGCGTGTTGTAGCGCAGAGGTTTCCACTTTTCCAATAGGTATAAACCCCGTGCACCCGGCCCTCGCTGAATACGCATTTTGCCCAAATGAAACAAACGTAACAGCACATCGACCACTTGAAAAACTTTCATGCGATCGTGCTGGTAAATATAGTAAAGTTCTGCCGCTGCATGGAGTTGACTGGGAACAACCGAGTCGTCAAAGTCAGGCTGGATATAGGGATAGGTCATGTTTTCAAATTCAACCGGTCCTTTGCCTCCAAAGCCGATCAAATCCAAGAAGCCGTCCTCACTGGTGTCTGCTGCTGCACTTTTTAGCAACGATCCAAAGCGGTCTTCAAACTGCTGCTCATATTGCTGGCGTTCTTCTGGTGGTAAGGCAGCCAATTGTTCCCGAAGGAAAGACTCCCATAACCGCTGGATGGTTTCAGTTGTATTAAAACTCATGTTTGGGACTCCTGTTTTTGCTCAGAAGGGGGTGGAGAATCAGGTTGACTTACTTCTTGAATAAAATAGCAAATAGCTTCTTGCCGTAATTTATTAAGTGCTACTAAGCAAAGTAAACGATCTTTTGGTTTATTTATATTTATGTTGGCTATGTTTAACAATTTATTGGATATGGTTTTTGGTAATGTATAGGTTTCAATTTTATTAATGCATTCTTTTTTTATGCTCTTTCGGTTGTTTTCTGAGAAATCTTTACAGATTAAGCTATCCTCAATTTTATTCAGTTGTCGATAAAAAGAAAAGATGCAGTCATTTATGGTATCTTCTGAAATATTATCTGGTATCTCAATATTTTTATGTTCAATAATTTGTTTGAGGTATTGTATCCCATCTTCGATCCTTTTTAGGTCGTTATGTTTGATCATTTTATCTGACAAGGTTTCTGTGCTTTGGTTGAGTTCATTAATAATCTTTACAGGTATATCTATCGTCGCTTTTTCTAGATTTATATTTGTAGTGCTTGTTGTATCTTCAATTTTTTTTGCAGTGGCGTCAAAAACGTCATCAATTTTTCTATCCACCCCAGTAAAATAATGTGGCAAATTAGGATTTCCTGAACTGCGGAGTTTTTCGTTTATCAGTTTCATGATTCAATACCTCTATTATCCGTTTGGTCGTAGCGTTAAGAGCGACTATCCAAAGTTGGTATAGTGGGACGCCCCTCGCCGATACGATTGGTCACTGTAGACAATATATCTAAACTCGTTTCTATATGAGGTGGAATATTAATATGTAATGCCTCACAGCTAGAATTATCAATATTGACCTGATCAATAACAGCATTAAGTAGTTCCTGCAATGTACTAAATACCTCAAATCCGCCACAATTAGGTGACATACTTCTTACTAAGTTTTCCCATCGTAACTCTGCCTGTTTTTGTATGCAAATTTCTTGATGCATAATGTTTAATGTAACCTTCAACGATATTGGAAGGTCATTTATTATGAACTCTGCTTTAGAACGCACAGCATTATCTGAAATTGAACTTGTAATATCAGAAAATAACCGATAAACGTTTTTTACAAATAATAAGTAGTTTATGGTTTCTTGAGGAAGTGTTTGATATGCTGTTTCAATAAAATCGTTGACTGCTTTGAAGGATGGTAAGTTTGAATTTGAAAATTCTTTTATGGTTTCGACAAATTCCTCTAATCTTTTAAATTCAACTGATGTTGTGTCCACTTTCGGGTCAAGTAAATTACTTAATTGCTTTAGTCTATCATGAATTCTTGTGCTGATTTTTCGAGAACAGTATCTGCTATCGTTAAACTGATTAATTAATTGTGCATAAACTGCGGCTCTACGCTCAGGTTCACCAAAATCATCTGTTCCTAATGCATAAAGATCAATAGCACGATCGATGTCATATAAGATTTTATCCAAAATTACTTGACAACTTATACTTTTATTGTCTGTTTGATAAGGAAGGAAACAATCGAGTAATTCTGCTAAGTGTCCACGATACATCACTAGTTCAACTAATGCTTCATCAGCACGAGTTAAGCCGCCCATCCCGTATAAGCCATAAAACAAGATCGGTGGTCGAGCGATACGCAACAGCCGGAAACCGCCCCCGACGTCAAAGGCATCCACGAATAATTGTAGGGCTTCAAGGAATGTTACCAACGGCGGTGATTCTGGGCTAACGGAATATTGTCCTACGGCAATTAGTCGCCGGAAACGCTGCAAATCCAACTTTGCAGTCGCGCCCAATGCACGTAACCCTTCCGCATTGCCATGCGCTGCTCGCTGTATCAGTTCATCCATCACTCGCGATAATTCATTTTCCACTAATAAAGAGCGTAAATCGCCTTGTCCCTGAATCTCTAATAATCGGAATAAACTGCGATAGGCATCTAAACCGCGCGGCCATTCATTAGGATTAAGCACAGCATGGGTTGCACCTGCTAAATTCCTCAATGCCGCAATCACGGCATCTCGACGCACTTGTAATTCACTATAGGGTGTTTGTAATAAGAAGCGTCCACCACTGAAGCCCACATTTGCCAGTGCCTCGCCCATCATCACCAGCAAAATAGCCGCCACCTCATCTAAACTTTGCGCAAACTTACGGTAAACAAGGTTCAACGTTGGCGTTAGCGCCCCGACAAAACGAGCCACCCTAGCATAATCCCCCAACTGACGGCGGATAGCGAAAGCCTTGTCACGTTGACGTGGGTCAAGGGCAAAACGGGCAGCCGTCGTGCCTTCTTGAATGGCAGAGCGTACTGCTTGCGCCCACCCACGTATTTCTGGGGTTACATCTTTTAGCAGAGAATTGGTCAGTAATGCTTCGAGGTCACGGTTCACATCATCAATTGCTTGCTTCAATTCAGCATCGGATGAAGAGGGCGCTGCCGCCATTGGTGTTTGCGACGCCGCCGCTTGTAAAAACGGCAAGCCCTTCGCTTCTTGGGTAATGGCATTTGCTCGTGGATCATCCTTAAAGCGAGACAACAGCGCTTGCGCGACTTGCTTGGGATCGTTGGGATCGCTGATCTTGAGTTCACGCCGAAGCAAATTGTCGAGCGCTAAGCTACGGTTGCTACTAGTCATGTTCACCACATTGCTGCCAAAAAGGTTACTGGATGCCATGTTCATTACCTCGGCTGGTTAACGTCCGTTATGTTCTCTCATGCTGCTAAATCGGCAAGGTTGGTTTCAACCCGCGTTGCAGCAGCCTGTTGTCGCTGTCTGTTTAAGAGTCTGATGACCCGTTCTGATAATTGGCTGGGTTTTACCCGACCTGATGCCAGTGCATAACTGGCGGCACTGACCATGTGGCGCGGCGCAATACGTTCCGGTGTCTGCCCGTTTACTAACTGTTGTGCAGCAAGGTGTATGCGCTGCTCATCAGTCGCCGTAAACTGAATAATATCCGCCAGTGCACGATGCGCCAGATTCCGTCGTGTTTGGAACGCAATTTCATCCACTACCGCCGGTATTAAGATATGGGAGCTTGTCAGTAACTGGGCTGGCAAACGGTTGAAGCGTTGCGGGTTATACAAACTATCCCAAACCCGACTAATACGTTGCGCATCAGCTTCAAAACCTAGTCGCCGCAACATTTCAGCTAAAATATGTACCCTGAGATACGCAGTCGGGTGCGCTCCACCAGGGCGAAATGTCAAGGTTCGCGGCGCAGGATGTGCAAGAAACTTCGCCATACCCCATGCTGCTGCGGGACCTCCCAGCAAAATAGCTGCTAAGTCGGCAAAAATTTCTTTGTGCCAAGCACCGTATGTGCGCGTCAGCATCGGATCGCCACTCTGGCGTAAAACACGCTGTATCACTGCCTGACGATTTTCCTGCCAAATACCCAAATCTGCCTGCAAATTATGGGCGACCTCATGCAGAATGACCGGCTGCCACGGGTTATCCCGATCCCACGGAATCCTTACAATGGGAAAAGGGTTCGGCTCACCCAATAAGCGGCTGAGTAATACGCCCCTGCGCATGGTCGCCGGAGAAAAGCCATGTTCCATATAAGACAAGGGTTTTAACAGCTTGCCACGAAAAATGCGTGGCGCATGGTCGCGTACCGCCTGATAACAATCTTTCGCAATAATGTCGTTTGCAGCCAATGTCGGGGCAAATACCGAACCCCGTTGACTAAAAATTTCAAAAAACAAACCAAAAGCACGGCGGGCACGATCAATTTCCCGCTCCACTAAGGCTATATCAATCAGCACACGCTCCAGTGGATTGCTTTGCCAAGTTTCCCTCAAATAAGCGATACGTTTGGCAATTTGTTGGTCAATCGTAGCCAAGCGCTGGTTTGCCGCCTGAAAATGCTCTGTGGATGGTGCATAAGGGCGATCCTGTGGTCGGATGCCAACACTGGTGGCGTCAATTTGGGCTAAGCGTCGCGCGCGGGCGTTTAGCTCCAGAATTCTAGTGTGCAGAAATTGACGCGCAGCCATACGTGTATACTCCTCTTCAGCATTCCTTGATTAACGACCTTGGATACTGATGGTGACGGGACCTTGTAACGTATATTGCCGGTTAATGCCGACGACACCACTACGTCTTGCTGTAGGAATTCTAGCTCTTGCTGCTGGCCGTGCTGCTGCGGGGGCTTGTGCTGCCATGCGTCGTACAGTTGCAGGGCTGCGTGATACCCGTGCAGCCGCCCGTTGAATCACTTGAGGAACAGCACGCGCTGGCACACGCTGTTGACGCACCGCCGTTTGTACGGTTCTCACCACAGCAGGGATAGCACGCGCGGCTTGTGGACCTTGACGGCGTGCCACAGTACGAGTGGCACGGGTTACGCTGCGCACTAACTGCACCCGCGCCGCCCGTGGTAAACGTGCAACATTCGGCATGTTACGGCGGATGGTCAAACCAGCAATAACAGGTGCAGCAGCATCAATATTATCTTCTGCAAAATCAAACATTTCTTCTAAAGCATCAAACTCATCAGCACCATCTGCCATCAATCGCCCTGCAATATTGGCAGCAGCACCGATAGCTTGTGTCCAAGGCAAGGGAATTGCACTGGCGATAGGTGCCACAACGCGGGCAATACGCCCAACTACTGGAGCAATACGCCGTACACCTTGCGCAACACCACGTGCTACCCGCCCGATACCACGTGCCAAGCGCCGGAAAAATTCATCGGTGTCTTCTGCTTCCAGTGCATCAGCCACCGCTTCCTCCATAGCATCTAAGCCATCACTGTCAAAATCATCGTAGGCATCATAAGCATCCGCCCAATCGTCGGCTTCATCATAAGCGTTGCCACCTATGGCACCACTAACAATGCGCGTGAATTCATCATCGCCATCATCGTAGGCATCATAAGCATGTGCGGGACCTTCCGCCGCGTCATAAAACAAATCATCCATTACATTTGCGTCGAAGCTGCTCATAGTTCAATCCTCATCAAAGTAGGGCAGAAAGAGGCTAACAGTTACCTCAACGACCAATGACAATTTCAACAGGGCCGTTGATGTATAAACGCCGTGGAACTGTGCCGTAAGCACGTCGTCTGCGTATGGGGACGCGCCGTTCACGCGCTTGTGGTTGTGCTAAACGGGAGACTAAGGCAGGGCGGGCGGCAACTTGCGCAGCAGTACGCCGGATAGCAGCGGGAATTGCCGTTGGGCGTGCTTGATTACGTGCAGCACGTACCCCAACCGCACGACTGATAGGGCGTAACGCCCTTACCGCAGCAGTACCCTGACGGTTTACTAAGTTTCGTGCTGCTTGGGTAGCACGACGCACCACTTGCCGACGAATTTGATTGCTTAAGGTGGCAACTCCGCGACGCATTAGGGGGCGTAACGCTGCCCTTGCAGCAACCCCGGCGATAACTGGCAGGGCAGCATCAGCCTCTTCTTCTTCAAACCAATCGGCTAAGTCTTCAAATAATTCCATCTCATTGCTGCCTTGACCTGCATGTTGCTGCAAAATAGGTAGGAGTTGTTGTAGTAACATTTGCAGATCGGGTTGCCCTCCACCACCGGGCATTCCGGTGGGTGGCATAGCTTGAGGTGAGCGCCGTCCCGGTGGCATCCGCCCACGATGCATACCACTCGCCCCTCTAACATTGGGCATAACACCGCCCAGTGTTCTGGATAGGCGTTGGACACCGCCAGCAACATTGCCTACTTGCTGGGAGACTCGCTGTGCTGTCCTAGCTACACGCCGTACACGCCCTGCACCTCGTCCTACGGCACCAATAACACGGCTTAGCCCCGACACCAAACGACCAATGAATTCATCACCGTCTTCAGCATCCAGTGCATCAGCTACGGCATCTTCCAGTGCATCGCTATCGAAAGCATCTTCAGCAAACGCATCCGTATAATCGTCTTCCGCCATGCCATCGAAATCATCCGCAAATTCATCATCATCCTCAAAGCCGTCAGCGGCATCACTGAAATCATCCTCCATCATGTCATCCGTAAAGCCATCTTCATCCATCATTCCATCAGCGTCGAAGCCATCACCGAACGCCTCTTCTTCAAAGGCTGCATCGGCGGATGAAACTGGGGAATCACTCATCAAATCTTGCATTACATCGCTTTCAAATTGCTGGTTCACAGTTCGTTCTCCTAAGCAAGTGGAACAATGGTGAGAAAGGAAAGAGTTCAAAGGCTTGTGAACCTTTGTTATGTACAGTTAGCTTAGAGAGGAAAGCAGCAAGTAAAAAGTCACTTAAATTGGGTCGTTTAGCTTAGTTAGCATAAATGAGGGACACTGCGATCAAGCGGAATACCATGAACTCTGCGATACTTTAATGATAAATCACAGAGGTTCTTGCAAACGTCCTGTCCGGTTTTGCCGCTTGCCCAGTCCATCTCTCCCCTGTATAAATGCAGCCAATTTCAATCACCGTAGGTGTACCCATGTCAGCGACTCCTTCCAACCCCGAACCCCGTTTCCGCCGGATTCTCCTCAAACTCAGTGGTGAAGCCTTACTAGGCAACCAAGATTCCGGTATTGACCCCGACATCCTCTACCGTGTGGCAGGCGAAGCCCTTGCGGTGCAACGTTCAGGCGTACAAGTCGCTATCGTTATTGGTGGCGGTAATTTGTTCCGGGGTGCTGGCTTGGCGGAAAAAGGCATGGATCGGGTGCGTGGCGACCAGATGGGTATGTTGGCTACCGTGATGAATTCCCTTGCGATGCAAGACGCGCTTGAAAAACTCGGTGCTAATTGCCGGGTGTTGACTGCCTTGGGCATTGATCAGGTGGGCGAGCGTTATTCCGCCCATCAAGCCCGCCGTTATTTGGAGCAGGGCGACATCGTTATTTGCGCAGCAGGCAGTGGCAACCCGTTTTTTACGACGGATACGGCTGCCAGCTTACGCGGGGTTGAATTACAATGTGACTTGCTGCTGAAGGCGACCAAAGTGGACGGCATTTATGATGCTGACCCGAAAAAAAATCCTGCGGCTAAACGCTTTGATCGGTTATCCTTCGAGGACGCAATCCAGCGCCAATTGGGCGTGATGGACTTAACGGCAATGGTGATGTGCCGTGACAATAAACTGACCCTTGGTGTGTTTGATATGTTCGCACCGGGGGCGCTGGCCGCAATTGTTTGTGGCGAGAATGTTGGAACTTTGGTTGAGGTTTAAGGTAATGATTGCAGACATTAAAAAAGATGCAGAGCAGCGGATGCACAAAAGTATCGACGCGCTACGCAATGATTTGACAAAGATTCGTACCGGTCGGGCGCACCCCAGTTTATTGGATCAGGTGACGGTCGATTACTACGGCTCGGAAGTTCCCCTCAGCCAAGTGGCGAATGTGAGTACCGAAGATGCGCGTACTTTGAAAGTTGTGCCGTGGGAAAAGCAAATGGCGGCTAAGATCGAGAAAGCCATTCTGACGTCCAACCTTGGCTTGAACCCTGCGAACGACGGCAACGCAATCCGCGTACCGTTACCCGCGTTAACCGAAGAGCGTCGCCGTGATCTGGTAAAAGTGGTTAAGGCAGAAGCGGAAGGTGCGCGGGTTGCTATCCGCAATATTCGCCGTGATGCTAATTCCGATTTCAAGGCATTGCTCAAGGAAAAAGAAATTTCCGAAGACGAAGAACGCCGCGCTGCGGATGACATCCAGAAACTGACTGACCAGTTCATTAAAGAGGTTGAAACAGTGCTGGAAAAGAAAGAAAAAGAACTGATGGAAGTTTGACAACAGTTGCCACCTGTCACAGGGTGGCGTTGGCATGGGGCCTTAATGACAAATACAACGCCAAAAGATGCCGTTCCCCGCCATGTTGCTATTGTAATGGATGGCAATGGGCGCTGGGCGAAAGCACGCTACCTCCCCCGTTTGATGGGGCATCACCGGGGAGTCGAAGCGGCTCGCAAAGTTATCCGTGGTTGCAGCAGTGCTGGGGTGGAATGCCTGACATTGTTCGCATTCAGCAGTGAAAATTGGCGTAGACCCGAAGAGGAAGTTAGCGGTCTGATGTCATTGTTCATGTCCGCGCTGGAGCGCGAATCGGCTGCCTTGTTCCGGCATAATGTCAAAATGCGTTTTATTGGCGATCGCAGTGGGTTTTCTGTTAGTTTGCAGGAAAAAATCCAGCAGGTGGAGGCAATGACCGCTAGTTGTACCGGAATGCGGTTGCTGATTGCGGCGAATTACGGCGGGCGCTGGGATATTTTGCAGGCAGTGCGTACTGTTGCCAGCCGTATTGCTGACGGTGAGTTGGATGCGGTGATGTTGGATGAGGCAACGTTTAGTGGCTTATTGTCCACTAATGGCGTGCCTGAACCCGATTTATTTATTCGTACAGGCGGGGAGAAGCGCATCAGTAATTTCCTGATGTGGCAATTGGCATACGCGGAATTGTATTTCACGGATGTATTATGGCCGGAATTTGACGAGCAATGCTTGCGTGATGCCTTTGCGGATTTTGCGTGTCGGCAGCGACGTTTCGGGATGACAGGCGAACAGGTATCAGGAGGAAAACATGCTTAAACAACGGGTGATTACGGGGTTGGTGCTGATTTTATTGGTATTTGCCGGTATCGTATTCCTGCCAATCGAGTTGTTTGGCTTGTTTTCATTGATGTTCATCGTGGGCTTAGGTGCTTGGGAGTGGGCTGGGCTGACCGGCTGTTATCTGCCTGAAAAACGCATGGCTGGCGCGATGATGATTTTGACCGGATCGATTCCTTTGGTGTTTGTCCGTCCTGATCCCGTTTGGGTGTTGGCGGTGAGTATTCCGGTGTGGTTACTGATTCTGGTGGCGTTGAAGGTTTATCCACGCAATGCGGGGTTCTATAAGAAACACGCGCTGGCGATGCGGTTATCGGGCATTTTGGTGTTGTTGCCTGCTTGGTATGCGTTGATGCATTTGCATGTGATGCATTACACCTACGTTATTTATTTGATTACCTTGATTGCCTTGGCAGATACAGCGGCATATTTCACCGGGCGTAAACTGGGTAGAAATAAGTTGGCACCGGATTTAAGCCCAAGTAAAACCAAAGAGGGTCTGTCGGGGGCTGTCATCGCCACTGCTATTTGGGCAGGGTTAGCCGGTTTTTGGCTGGATGTTCCTGAGGGAAAAACGGTTATTTTCATGGTGCTTTCCATGTTCGTGGTGCTGATGTCAGTGGCAGGTGATTTGTTTGAAAGTTTGTTGAAGCGTGAAGCTGGGGTGAAAGATAGCGGGAACATTTTACCGGGACACGGCGGCATTCTTGACCGTATTGATAGCCTGTTAGCGGCAGCGCCGTTATTCACACTCGGTTTATTGTGGCTGGGGATTTCGCGTGGCATCTAAGGGCATTACGATTTTGGGAGCCAGTGGCAGTATCGGGGTCAGTACTTTGGATGTGCTGGCGCGTCACCCGGAACGCTTTCATGTGTTTGCACTGACCGCTAACAGTAACGTGGATAAGTTATTTGCACAATGTGTGCGCTTTCAACCGCGTTATGCGGTGATGGTCGACCCGTTAGCGGCTAGTTTGCTGGAACAACGTTTGCAAGCGGTGGGCAGTGAGGTAGTGGTATTGGCGGGTGCGGAAGCCTTGGATGCGGTTGCCAGCAGTCCTGATACCGATTATGTGATGGCGGCGATTGTCGGTGCAGCGGGTTTGGTGCCAACCTTGGCGGCAGCTCGTGCCGGTAAGCGGGTGATGTTGGCGAATAAAGAAGCACTGGTAATGTCGGGGCAATTGTTCATTGACGCGGTGCGTGAGCATGGTGCGGAATTATTGCCGATTGATAGTGAACACAATGCGGTGTTTCAGTGTCTACCGACTGATGGTAAGAATGGCGTAGAAAAGATTTTGCTGACCGCATCCGGTGGACCATTCCGTACTTGGTCTGCGCGTGATTTGCAGGCGATTACCCCGGAACAGGCAGTTGCACACCCGAACTGGTCGATGGGGCAAAAGATTTCGGTCGATTCGGCTACCTTGATGAATAAGGGGCTGGAAGTGATTGAGGCTTGTTGGTTATTTGGTTTGCCCGCCGAGCGGGTGGACGTGGTGGTACACCCACAAAGTACTATTCATTCGATGGTGTCCTATAATGATGGTTCGGTGTTAGCGCAGTTGGGCAACCCGGATATGCGTACCCCGATTGCGTATGCCTTGGGGTGGCCTGAGCGCTTAGCGTCAGGGGTGGCACCGTTGGATTTGTTTGCTACTGCACGATTGGATTTTGAACAGCCGGACAGGGAGCGTTTTCCGTGTTTGCAATTGGCTTATGATGCTCATGAGCGCGGTGGTTATGCCACGATTGCGTTAAATGCGGCGAATGAAGTGGCAGTGAAAGCCTTTCTGGGGCGTGAAATCGGTTTTACCGATATTCCGGTGCTGGTAAGGGATGTGATGCTTCAGGCATCTACTGGCACGCCGATGAACCTCGAAGAGATACTTATTCAGGATGAGGAAAGCCGTTTGCATTCACTATCTTGGATAAAAAACAAGAAAATACATTAAATCATGAACTTGTTGATCATAATTCCTGCATTCCTTGTCGCGATTGGTATATTGGTAACGGTACACGAATTCGGACATTTCTGGGTCGCCCGTAAACTGGGTGTCAAAGTCCTGCGTTTTTCGGTCGGTTTTGGTAAACCGCTGTGGCGGCGCGTGTCTAACGATGCTGATCAGGTGGAATACGTCGTTGCCGCGTTGCCCTTTGGTGGCTACGTCAAAATGCTGGATGAGCGCGAGTGCGAAGAAGGTTGTGAAATCCCTGAGAAGGATTTACCACGCGCATTTAACCGTCAGGCATTGTGGAAGCGTGCCGCGATTGTGGTAGCAGGCCCAGTAGCTAACTTCTTGTTGGCTATCCTGATTTATGCAATGGTGAATATGATCGGTCAGGACGCGATGCGCCCGTATGTCGATGTGGTGAAAGATTCCCCGATGGCTGAGGCTGGTTTTCAGTCCGGTGAAGAAGTGACGGCGATTAATGGTATTACAACAGCTTCGTGGGAAGACATGCGCATGTTGTTGATTGATGAGTACCTGAAATCCCCGCAATTGCTGTTCAGTGTGAAAACAACGGATGGTTCAGCCCTGCAACGCCAACTGGATTTGAGTAAGGTGGCGATGTTTGATGAGGAGGCGGGCGCGTTGGATAAACTGGGTTTGAATCCTTGGTTGCCGCCTTACGATGTGGTGGTTGCTGCGGTTTTACCGGATACACCGGCGGCGCAGGCAGGTTTACAAGCACAGGATAAGATTCTGCAAATTGATGACCTGACGCCAACGGGTAGGCGTGCTTTCATTGAGCATGTGCAGCAACACGCCGATCAACCCGTGGTCTTAACGGTTGAACGTAATGGCAATCCGCAAACCTTGACTGTTACCCCGCGTATTAATCCGGCGAGTGGCATAGAGACTGCTACTATTGGGGCGCAATTAGCCTCGCCGCCTGCGAGTTTGCGCGAGCAAGTGTATTTCACCCAATCGTATGGTGTTGTCGAATCGCTGTGGCGTGGAATGCAGAAAACTTGGCAGATGTCCATCGTGACCTTAAAGTTGATGGGGCGGATGCTGACTGGGGATGTGTCTTTGAAAAATGTCAGCGGGCCGGTGACTATCGCACAATATGCCGGTGTTACCGCGTCCTATGGTTTTACGGTTTACCTAGGGTTTCTTGCGATTGTGAGTGTTAGTCTTGGGGTATTGAATTTGCTGCCTATTCCGATGTTGGATGGTGGGCATTTGTTTTATTATCTGATTGAATGGATCAAAGGTAGCCCGGTGTCGGCAGAAACGGAAGCCGTCGGTTTTCGGGTGGGAATGGCAATCATTGGCGGACTGATGGTGCTTGCCTTGTATAATGACGTTACACGGTTATTAAATTAATTATGAAAAAACACACTCTTGTAATTTCGGCTGTGAGCTGTTTATTGGCAGTTTCTCAAGCTGCTTGGGCGGCTGCCTTTGTAGTCCGCGATATTGAAGTAAACGGTTTGGAGCGTATTGCGGCGGGTACAGTATTGAATTACTTACCTGCGCAAGTCGGTCAACAGTTTAATGATGCGCAATCGGCTGAAGCAATCCGTTCTTTATTCCAGACAGGGTTGTTTGAAGACGTGCAGCTTGGGCGGCGCGGTGATGTGTTGGTGGTAACGGTGGTGGAACGCCCCGCCATTGGTGAATTGACCATTAAAGGCAACCGCAAGATTCCTACCGACAAACTGATGCAGGTGTTGAAACTGCGTAATATCAGCAAAGGTGATACCCTTGATAAAGCCGCTTTGGCAACCATCCAGCGCGAATTGGCTGAGCAGTATCAAGGCATGGGGCATTACGGTGTTGATATTAATACCACGATTGAAGCGTTGCAGCGCAATCGGGTAGCGGTCAATATTAATATCAATGAAGGTAATGTTGCCCGTATTCAGAAAGTCAACATTATTGGCAATAAAGCCTTCCCGGAATCGGTATTGTTGAAACAATTGGAATCCGGGCCACGCGGGGCATTTTCGATTCCGTTTTTGAGCGATAGCGATAAATATTCCAAAGAAAAGCTGATGGCGGATTTGGATGCCCTGAACAGTTTTTACCGTGACCGTGGCTATATCAATTTTGAAATCACTTCGGCTGATGTGTCGATGTCACCCGATAAGAAAAATATTTTCCTGAATGTCAGCGTGAACGAAGGCGCACAGTATCGCATCGGTGAGGTAAGCGTGGCGGGGAACCCCGGTTTATCCAAAGAACAACTGGCTAAGTCAGTTAAGTTACGCAAAGGCGAAGTGTTTTCGCAGAAAGCGCTGGAGGAGACCCGTAAAAATTTCTCCAATCAACTTGGTGCGCAAGGCTATGCCTTCACCAAAGTGGCAGCAACCCCGGATTTTGATGAAACCAACAAGCAGGTCGGTATCTTGCTATCAGTCGATCAGGGTAAACGTACCTATGTCCGCCGTATCGACATTCGCGGTAACAACCGTACCAAGGATGAAGTATACCGTCGTGAATTGCGTCAGGTAGAAAGCTCTTGGTTCTCGAAAGAGCAGGTAGAGCGTTCCAAAACTCGCTTGCAACGTTTGCCTTACGTCGAAGAGGCTAAGATTGAAGTGGAACCTGTGGCGGGCACTGAAGATCAGGTGGATTTGATTGTCACTATCAGTGAACGCTCTTCCAACCAGTTCCGGGTAGGCGCGGGTTATTCACAATCGCAGGGTGTGTTATTTAACGTCAACCTCAACCAAGATAATTTCATGGGAACAGGTAAAAAGCTGGATTTGAACGTTGATAACAGCAAGGTCAACAAAAATTACAGCGTTGGTTATACCGATCCTTACCATACACCCGATGGTATTAGCCGTGGTTTCAGCGGTTATTACCGGCAATACGATGCTGAGGCGGAAGATATTTCCAGCTATGCGTCTAACCGTTACGGCGGCAGCGTCAATTACACGGTACCCATTAGTGAGCATGATTCCGTGTATGCCAGTATCGGTGCGGAAAAACGCGAAATTGTGTTGGGTACTGATCCTGCGCAACGGATTAAAGATTTCGTGGCGACGAATGGCGATGAATACAATCAGATACCGGTGACGGTTAGCTATGTGCATGACACCCGTAACCGGACCGTGTTCCCAAGCGAAGGTCAGCGTCACCGGGTTTCGGTGCAAGCGGCAGCGCCGGGCAGTGACTTGCAATATCAGAAATTAAGCTATGATGGGGCAGCATATAAGCCGCTGACCGATAACGTAACCTTTGCAGTGAAAGGCAAGGTCGGCACCAGCAATACCGGTGGGGATCTGGATAACCTGCCATTCTTCGATAAGTATTACGCGGGCGGTATTGACAGTGTGCGGGGTTTCGATCAAAGCACATTAGGACCCCGTGATGAAAAAGACGACCCGATAGGCGGTGATTTGATGGTGACGGCGACGGCTGAAGTCCAGTTTCCTGTGCCATTGGCAGAAGATGTCAAAGGGTTGAAAATGAGTGCTTTCGTTGATGGCGGTAACGTGTTTAATGATTCGGGTGATTTTGAGTCGGGTGAGTTACGCTATTCTGCGGGGGTTGGCGCCGTATGGTTATCACCGATCGGTCCGTTAGAGGTTAGTTATGCGAAGCCGTTAAATGCAGAAGAAGGCGATAAAGAGCAGAAAGTGCAATTCAGTATCGGGGCATCGTTCTAAGCCATGTTGAAGTTAAGCGCATTATGCATCTGTGGGTTGTTGCTCTTCATGGGACAGCAGTCGGTTGTTGCCGATGAGTTGGCGCAACGCCCGGTGCGTATTGCAATTGTGGATGTTGCCAAGTTATTGGCGAATGCGCCGCAGTCTAAAGCAGCGGATGCGAAATTGAAGGTGGATTTCGTGCCGCGCGAGCAAAATCTGGAAGCTGATAAGAAAGTTATCCGGCAATTAGAGGACGATTTTGCTGTAGGTTTGCAATCCGGTGTCTTGCCGGATGCTGAAAAAGTGGAACGCCAACGTGAGTTACGTGACTTGCAACGCAATTACGCTCGTGCTATGGAGGACTTTCGTGAAGAAGTCCGTATCGCCCGCGATAGCGCGATTGATGCGTTGCAAGCGGAGATTGTGCAGGCGATTGTTGAAGTGCGTGAACGGGAAAAAATTGACCTCGTGTTACGTGAAAGCAATTATATTGTCGCCAGCGACCGCATTGATATAACGGCTACCGTTATGCAGCATTTGGAACAGAAATTTCAGGCACAAACCGCAGCAACACCCGTGACCGGTAAACAGGAGTGATTGCCATGCCAGAGGGATTTTCGCTACAGGCATTAGCTGAACACACGGGTACTATCCTGCAAGGTGACGCACAGTTGCGTTTGTATGCGGTTGCTTCCATTGACAAGGCGCAAGCTGGTGATATTAGCTATATCCGTGACGCGAAATACCGCCATTATTTGCAGACTTCGCCAGCCAGTGCTTTGATTTTGCCGCCGGATATGGCGCAAGCCTATGACGGTAATTGTTTAATCAGCACCAATCCTTACCTTACGTATGCGCAAGCGGTGGGTTTGCTCTACCCTAGGGTGCGCCCCGTACCCGCGATTCACCCTAGTGCGGTGATCAGTGCCGGGGTTCAACTGGGTGAGGATGTGGTGATTGAAGCCGGTTGCGTGATTGGTGAGGGTTGCAAGATTGGCGATGGCAGTTGGTTGCACGCCAATGTCACCTTGTATGCCGATACCCAGATTGGGCAACGTTGCATTATTCATTCCGGTGCGGTGTTGGGTGCGGATGGTTTTGGGTTTGCACCTGATCGGCGCACGTGGTTTAAGATTCCGCAGGTTGGCAATGTGGTGGTGGGTGATGATGTCGAAATCGGCGCGAATACCACGATTGACCGTGCGGCGCTGGGGTCCACCATGATTGGCAATGGGGTTAAACTCGATAACCTGATTCAAATCGGGCATAACACCCAAATTGGCGATTACACAGCTATGGCTGCGTGTACTGCTGTGGCGGGTAGTGTGCAGATTGGCAAGCATTGCCAGATTGCAGGAATGTGTGCGATTGCGGGGCATTTGAGTATTGCTGATAACGTTGTGATAACGGGGACGAGCCTAGTTTCGCATTCTATTACCAAACCAGGGGTATATTCTTCTGGCACAACAATAGAGGAAAATGCGGTTTGGCGTAAAAATGCAGTACGCTTTAATCAGTTGGACAAATTAGCCCGCCGCTTACAGGAGTTAGAAAAACAACTGGCGGCTTTACAAAACAAAGGGAGTACTTGAACCGCTATGGGTACAATGAACGTTGAACAAATCAGGAATTACCTACCCCACCGTTACCCGTTTTTGTTGGTAGATCGCGTCGTGGAATACGAAGTGGGCAAGTCACTGACCGCTATTAAAAACGTCACCGCCAATGAGCCGTGGGTTAACGGGCATTTTCCGCATCAGCCCATTATGCCGGGCGTGCTGATTATTGAAGCCTTGGCACAAGCGACAGGCTTGCTGGGTTTTCGCACGATGGGTGAAGAGCCGCAAACCGATACTTTATACTTGCTGGTGGCAGTGGATAACGCGCGTTTTAAACAAGCGGTTGTCCCCGGTGATCAGTTGGTAATGACGGTTGAGTTGGTGAAGCGTAAGGGCATTATGTGGGTATTCAAGGCGGAAGCACGGGTCGATGGCAAGCTGGCGGTGTCGGCTGAATTGATGTGTGCAGCGAAAAAAGAGACTGCCGCTTGAGTGGTCTGATTCACCCCACGGCACTTGTGCACCCATCGGCGCAACTGGCTGATGATGTGGAAGTGGGGGCGTATAGCGTGATCGGTGCAGATGTGAGCATCGGTCGTGCCAGCCGCATTGGTTCGCACGTGGTGATTGACGGCCCGACGCGCATCGGTGAGGAAAACCATATTTACCAATTTGCTTCGGTGGGCGCTGCTCCGCAGGATAAAAAGTTCAACGGTGAGCCGACGGAATTAATCATCGGTGATCGTAATGTCATCCGTGAATGTTGCACCTTGAACCGTGGCACTGTGCAAGACAAAGGCAAAACCGTGATCGGGGATGATAACTGGATCATGGCTTACGTACACATTGCTCACGATTGCATCATTGGCAATCACACGATTTTTGCCAATAGCGCCACGCTGGCAGGGCATGTCGAAATCCGCGATTGGGTCATTTTGGGTGGGTTCACCTTGGTACACCAGTTTTGCACCATTGGCGAGCACGCTTTCACCGGCATGGGGTCGGCGATTGCGAAAGATGTGCCGCCGTATGCAATGGTGACAGGTACACCCGCTGAGCCGCGCAGCATCAATCTGGAAGGCTTGAAACGCCGGGGTTATAGCACCGAAGCGATTCATCGCATTAAAGAAGCGCATCGCATTTTGTACCGCCACAATCTGACCACGCAGGAGGCGCTCGCGAAAATTGACGTGGATTTCGGTGAATATGCCGATATTCGCTTGTTACTCGATTTTTGCCATAACAGCCAGCGGGGGCTGATTCGTTAACGCATGAAGCGTATCGCCATCATTGCTGGGGAAGCGTCAGGTGACTTGCTGGCGGCACGTCTGATCTTGGCGTTACGTGAGCGTTGCCCTGAATTGGTGTTTGAAGGGATTGCAGGCAGTGAAATGCAGGCAGCAGGTTGCACCAGTTTATTTCCGATGGAAAAATTTTCGGTCATGGGCTTGGTGGAAGTGTTACCGCGATTGCCTGAATTGTTGGCTATCCGCAAACAGTTGCTGCAACGTTGGCAGGCGAACCCACCCGATTTATTCATCGGCGTGGATGCGCCCGATTTAAACCTACCCATTGCTAAAAAGTTACACGCCATCGGCATTCCCACCGTGCATTACGTCAGCCCTTCCGTATGGGCATGGCGTGCCAAACGGGTGCGCAAGATGCGTGGCAATCTCGATTTAATGTTGACCTTATTTCCCTTTGAAGTGGATTTTTATCGCGAGCATGGCATTCCGGCGGCATTCGTCGGGCATCCGTTGGCGGATGAGGTGAGCTTCAATGCGGATAAAGCAATAGCCCGTGAGCAACTGGGTTTATCATTGACGAAACCGATTCTGGCGGTCTTGCCGGGCAGCCGTCTGGGTGAAGTGCGTCGCCTTGCCCCGGATTTTTTCAAAGCTGCCTTGCAATTGCAGCAACAATACCCCGAATTGCGTTTGGTGACACCAGCTGCAACCCCCCGGTTACGCCAAGAACTGGATACAATTCGGCAAGATACTGCCCCGGAACTCATCCTCACGGTATTGAACGGGCAATCCCGTACCTTGATGCAAGCGGCAGACTATATTCTGTTAGCGTCGGGAACGGCGGTGTTGGAAGGCATGTTAGCCGGGCGTTTAATGGTCGCGGCTTATCGGGTTGCCCCGCTGACCGCGTGGCTGATTCGCACCTTCAAATTGCTCAAAGTCCGGTTTGTGACCTTACCGAATAATCTTGCCGGTGAGGAACTGGTGCCGGAATTGTTGCAAGAACAGGTAACACCGGCGAATCTGGTGCAGGCGATAGAAAAAATGTTTAATCTGCCAGCCGAACGCCAGCAGTACCTCTTGCAACGTTTTCAGGCATTGCACGCGCAACTACGACAAAATGCTAGTGCCAGCGCTGCCCATGCTATTCTTACCCATTTTCCGACCAAAAAATCCTAGAGACAGTACATCATGGTCTACCTTACCAAACTCAAACACACCGGCTCCGTCATCAGTTCCAGCGATAAGTTTGGGGCGAAAATGTTTGAAGTCGCGGCGCGTTATTTTTCCCAGTATGCACGCGGTATCTTTATTGGCACGGGCAGTGGGGTAGTGGCGCAATATTTTATGCAAACCCCTGTGCCGTTTGCGTTTGTGGAGAAGCATCCTGATTTTGTCCGCCAGTTCCATGCGCGTTTTGGAGCAGATACCCCTTTGTTAGCAAAGGACTTTTTTACCCTGCCGATAGATGAAAGTGAGGAAGGGTTGGCAAATTGTATCATGGTGTCGTGTATGCCGGTGACGGGGATGTTTTATTCCGAAAAGCTGGTGGAACAGTTTCACGATTCCCTCAATAGCGGCTCGACGATTGTGCAGATGAGCTATACGCCGTTTATTAAGCAAATCCGTTTGTTTGAACGTTTGCAGCGCGAAGGTTTTAAGATTCAGCGGGTGAGCACGGTGTTTTTCAATATCCCGCCTGCCTCGGTATTTGTACTGAGGAAAGCATAATGCTGATTGCCGGTGTCGATGAGGTTGGACGTGGACCATTGGCGGGGGCAGTGGTTGCTGCTGCCGTTATCCTTGATCCGCAACGCCCGATTGTGGGTCTGAACGATTCCAAAAAGTTGACCGAGAAACGTCGCGAGACATTGGCAGCAGAAATCCGCGAGAAAGCGTTGGCATGGAGTTTAGGGCGGGCAGAAGTGGCGGAAATTGATGAGATCAATATTCTACAAGCCACGTTTCTGGCGATGCAACGCGCGTTGGAAGGGCTGCATATTCAACCCGATCTGGTGAAGATTGACGGCAACCATTGCCCGAAGCTGGCTTATAATATGGAAGCCATTATCGGTGGCGATGCGACGGTGGCTGCAATCAGTGCGGCGTCGATCATTGCCAAAGTGGCGCGGGATGCGGAATTGGTGACGTTGGATGCGCTGTATCCGCAATACGGTTTTGCCAAGCACAAAGGTTACGGCACGGCAGCGCATTTAGCCGCTTTGCGGGAGTTTGGGGCAACGCCCATTCATCGGCGTAGTTTTTCCCCTGTTAAAAAAGCGTTGGATGCCGCCGCCACATAAGCCTTGCCGACTATTATTTGGTGGTCGGTGAAGCATTAATCAGGCGTGGCTTGGTTTTTGCCTTGGGTAACAATTCCATTTTGGCTTTTTCTTGGCGGATGCGTAACACATAGCCGCCGAGTGCGCCGCCTGCGGTGGTCAACATCAGCAAACCTAGCGTAATGAATTGCGTGAGTAACAATAATCCGCCGATCCCCGCTGCACCGGCGAACGCCATGCCGACTTTGATATTCGCTTCGGTGGAAGAGCGGCGTACCTCTTGAATGGTTTCCTGATGCGCTTGTTTGATGACGCGATGTTTGGCACGTTCCGCATTAACACGCAGCGCTTCGCGCTCTTTGGCGTGGCATTCTTGCAAACGACTGATTTCGTCTTTGTTTTGATGCGCGGCGATGGAACTGAACCATGCCGCCGTCAGTACGCCAATAATGCCCACGGGAATCAACAGCCGTAGCCAACCCCAGCCGCTCAATTCTGAGGGGGCGATCAACACCAGTGTCACCGTAATGGCTTGCAATAATAAAATGCCGGGTAGAAATTTCAGCACTGTGAGTGTCCTTTTCTTCTGTCAGGTTCGGATTCGGGGATTATAATGCTTATTGGATTCAACAGGACATTACCATGCTGCCGAAAGACCTTGTGGATGAACTCATGCACTTCCGCGCCGAACGTGATTGGGCGCAGTTCCACACCCCGCGCAACCTTGCGATTTCGCTTTCCTTGGAAGCAAGCGAAGTGCTGGAATTGTTTCAGTGGGAAGACCGGCGGGGTGATGCGTTGGATAAGATCATGCCGCAATTGCGTGATGAGGTGGCGGATGTGGCGACCTACCTGACGTATTTGTGTGCGGATTTGGGGATTGATTTGGAAGCGGCAGTCCGGGAGAAGCTGGTGCAGAATCGGCGTAAATATCCGGTGGAATTGTCGAAAGGGTCGGCGAAGAAATATACCGAATTGCAAGCGGAGGGTGAGGCATGATTACCGAATTGCGTTTAGAAAATTGGAAGAGCTTTGGCGATGCAACGTTGTATATTGATCCGTTGTCGATCTTGATTGGCACAAATGCCAGCGGCAAGTCTAACGTGCTTGAAGCGCTTCAATTTCTAAACAGTATGTTGCACGGAAAGATTAAAGATTCGGTTGCTGCTATGCGTGGTGGTAATGATTGGCTTATAAAAAAACCTAGTACCTCTGCAAAGTTAAGTGTCACTGTTGACAGAGTGTATGAGTGTGCGATTGTTTTTGATGTTGTTGATGGTGACCTTCGTATAAAGAATCAGACTATTAAGATAAATGGCATAATAAAATTTGAATCAAAATTTAATCAACAGTTCGTAATGCTGGAAGCATACAATGATGAGCATGATTTAGAACTTTTTCATGCTCTTGAGAATATGTTTTATTCATTATCCAATATTACATTGTTAAATCCTATACCGAAAAGTATGCGTGGCTTTTCACCTGTATTAGTAAAGCTGAAAGAAGATGCAAGTAATATTGCTGGTGTATTAGCTGCGTTGTCACCTGAAAAGCAGCAAGAAGTTGAGGAAGTTCTGACTCAATATGCTAGACGTTTGCCTGAAAGTGAAATTCAGCGTGTTTACGCCGAAAAAGTTGGGAAACTAGGCAAGGATGCAATGCTGTACTGTGATGAAAAGTGGGGAGAATCTGGCGAGATATTTACCGTTGATGCCCGCGCTATGTCTGACGGCACGTTACGTTTTCTCGCTATTCTTACTGCTTTGCTGACTTTGCCCGAAGGCAGTTTGTTAGCAATCGACGAAGTAGACAATGGTTTGCATCCATCCCGCGCCCACTTATTACTGGAAGCGCTGCAAACTATCGGCAAGCAACGCAACATTGATGTATTAGTCACCACACACAACCCCGCATTACTAGACGCATTGGGAACAGAATTCGTACCATTCGTCACCGTTGCCCACCGCGATAGCATCACGGGCGAAAGCAAACTCACCTTGCTGGAAGACATCGAACAACTGCCAAAGCTATTGGCGCAAGGCAAGGTCGGCAAACTTTCCACCCAAGGTTTGATCGAAAAATCACTGGAGTCAGTGCATGGGTAGGCGCGTACTGATTCTGGATACCTCCGTATTGTGCTGCTGGTTGCAAGTGCCGGGTAAAGAAGAAGCGGGAACACACGAAGACCGTTGGACTCACACCCGTATCGACACCTTGCTACAAGCGGAACAGGCAAAGCACAGCACGTTCGTGTTGCCTGTTGCTACGCTGATTGAAACCGGCAACCATATTGCGCAAGTCGCGGGTGATCGTTTCAGCCTAGCTACTAAACTGGCGGATTACTTGCGTTTGGCTGCGGATGCTTGTTCGCCCTGGGCTGCATTTACCGAACAAGCTGATTTGTGGCAGGCTGACAACTTGCGGGCTTTATCCGAAAACTGGCCTGCGCAAGCCGCCCAAAAACTGTCGATAGGCGATGCCACTATTAAAGACGTTGCCGAGTATTACCATAAAGCGGGCTATACTGTGGAAATCCTGACGGGTGATCAGGGCTTGAAAGCCTATGAGCCTGCTCGACCTGTGATGATTCCGCGCCGCCGCCAACCTAAAGTTTAAGGGAGATTATTAAATGACTTACTGGCATATGCAGTTACACCCTGATGCCCAGAATTGGGGCAAAGAAAAGGAGGTTCTTGAGAAACTCTCTATAATTGGTTTAGGTGGTGATGAGGATAGCCTCAAGGTTGTTCAGTTTCAACGTGAAATGAGAGTAGGTGATGTTGTTCTTGTTAAGCGAGGAGGTAATCCAATTGCTTTGGTGGAGATTACGGGGGATTGTGAATATGATGAAGATAAAGTTGATTGGGATTTTGATTGGTTTTATTATCGTCGAACAGTAAAAGTGCTTGCATTTGCCGATGATTATGAAAACTTAGGACAGTTTCCTTTACCAAGAGGAACACTTAAGAAGTCCATCAATTCTAGTACTGATACATATAAGTATATTCAAAAATGGCACTTTGACGTTATCAGTAAAAATGCTTCTGATGAGGTTCCTTCTAATCTTATAAAAAACAAAGGGGTTAAGATTCGAGAAATTTATATTTCAAAGAGCAAGGCATTGCGTGACTTCAATGTTAGCTTCTTGGATGAAAATGGCAATCCACGTCAGATTATTGTTATTGCTGGTATTAATGGTAGTGGCAAAACAACTCTTTTTGAGTATTTGAATTCTTTTGTTACTGCCCAGAACTTTGATGAAGATGATTTTGTTAAGTTAAATAATAATGACGATATTTTAGAAATATATAAAGATAGTAGTCGTGGAAAAACAAAGGGTATTAATGATCTTAAAAGAAACTTGCATTATTTGCCCGTCTTTGATGGGAATTTAGACAAATTATCAAAAAAAATAGTGACTCATATTGATAAGGTTGTATTTGAAGATGGCGTATCTTCTGCTTTAGCCTATAAGGAGTTACAAGAGACTGTTAATGATATTTTTGCTGGTTTTGATCTCCAGATATTTTTTAGTGGGTTAAATAGAGATAAAAATATTCTATTTAAAAATAAAAATGGCGATGTTTTTTCTTTGAAAGATTTATCAACTGGTGAGAAAGTTTTGTTATCAAAAAGTCTTTATTTACACCTTGAGAATGATATAACTGACTCGGTTATTCTGATTGACGAGCCTGAAATGTCATTGCATCCAAAATGGCAGAGTATGATTTTTTCAGTTTACGAAAAACTTGCGAGAGAGAAAAATAACCAAATAATTATAGCAACTCATTCACCACAAATTATTGCGAATACGCCTTACCAAAATCTAATTATTTTGCACAAAAAAGATAGCAAAATCGTACCGCTCTACCCAAATCATCCACCTGCTGGCGTTGATGTAAACTCTATTCTTGCGGAGGTTATGGGTGTTGAACAGGTATTACCCCAAGATGTGGAAGACCTCCATCGTCAGTATCGTAAGTTGGTGGAAGATAAACAGGAAAACTCACCAGAAGCAGATGAGGTAAAGCAAAAGTTACTGCAACGTGAGAGTAATGACTCAAAGTTTATGCAGGAAATGCGTTTTCTGATGCGTTTGCGGGGGAATAAGTAAGGTGCGCTTTATCCGAAAAACACAATCACCTGACTTTTTTGAGCAGGAAAAGTGCGACTTTCCTTTAACAGAAGATTCTCGGTGGGATGACTTCAAAAATCCTTGTAAGACAAAGTTCAAGGAGTTTTTAGTACAAGAGCAACATGGGCTATGTGGGTATTGTGAATGCGATTTGTCTTCAACCAGTTCTCACATAGAACATATCGCTCCGCGTGAACGGTACAAGCATTTAAAGTTTGTATATGAAAATCTCATTGTTTCTTGTGATGGCAGATTTCTTTGTTCAGGAAAAATACGTAATAAAGAGTCTTGTGGTCATCGTAAAGATAATGAATATGATGAACTGTTGTTTCTGAATCCTGTAACGCAACCTGATATAGCAGGTTGTTTCCAATTTGATAGCGAAAACGGAGCGATGTCATCATCAGATTTTGTGAATCATCAAGCAGCTACTGATACAATTCGTGTTTTAAACTTGGATGCACTATCTCTGCGAAATGCGCGTCTAAAAGCTAAAGAAGTATTATGGGAAAATTTGAATACTCTTCCTATCGAAGAGGCGGAGATTATTCTGCGTCAAGAGCTATCTATTGAACGAGAGTTTATTTCTTTTCTACGCTACTGTTTTGCTCCTTTTTTGGTTGAATCGCCATGACCCCATTTGTCCACCTCCGCCTCCACACCGAATACTCGCTGGTCGATAGCACCATCCGCATCAAACCGCTGATGAAAGTGGCGGCTGGCAAAAACTTGCCCGCTCTCGCGATTACCGACCAAAACAACTTCTTCGGCTTGGTAAAATTCTACAAAGCCGCGATGGGCGCAGGCATCAAACCCATTTTCGGTCTTGATCTGTTGCTTGCAGATGAACAAGGTACGGATACCTTGTTTCACACGATTTTGCTGTGCCAAAACAATACCGGCTACCGTAATCTCACCAAATTGGTATCCCGCGCTTACCAACAAGGGCAAGTGTTGGGTGTGCCGCGTGTGCAACGCGAGTGGATCAAGGAATTCAGCGACGGTGTGATTATGCTCTCCGGCGGACGCGAGGGCGATATAGGCCAAGCCTTGCTCTCTGGCAATCAAGAACTCGCTGAGAAACGCCTGCAAGAATGGCTGGAAACGTTCCCCGACCGCTATTATTTAGAGTTGCAACGCACCGGACGTGAGGGTGAAGAAGATTACATCCACGCCGCCATCGACCTTGCGCTTGCACACGACATCCCCGTGGTCGCCACCAACGACGTGCGTTTCATTGCCGAATCCGATTTTGCTTCCCACGAAGCGCGGGTTTGCATTCGTGACGGCTACGTGCTGGCTGACCCCAAACGCCCCAAACGTTACAGCCCGCAGCAATATTTGCGCACGGGCGACGAAATGGCGGAACTGTTTGCTGACATTCCCAGCGCCATTAGTAACACGGTCGAAATCGCCAAACGCTGCAATGTGTCGCTGACCTTGGGCAAAAACTACCTGCCGCAATTCCCGATTCCTGAGGGCATGACCGAAGCGGAGTATTTCTGCAAAGTCAGTGGGGAGGGGTTGGAAGAACGCCTCGACTTCTTGTTGGGTGACAAATACCCGCGTGGTACGCCAGAGTTTGCTGAAAAGCGCAAGGTTTATGACGAACGTCTGAAAGTCGAACTCGACGTGATTAACAAAATGGGGTTCCCTGGCTACTTCCTGATCGTTGCGGATTTCATCCAGTGGGCGAAGGATAACGGTATTCCGGTGGGGCCGGGGCGGGGGTCTGGGGCGGGTTCATTGGTGGCGTATGCACTGAAAATCACTGACCTTGACCCGCTGGCTTATGACTTGCTGTTTGAACGCTTTCTCAACCCTGAGCGCGTGTCCATGCCTGACTTCGACATCGACTTTTGCATGGATAACCGCGACAAAGTGATTGATTACGTTGCCAGAACTTACGGGCGTAATCAGGTCTCGCAAATCATCACTTACGGCTCAATGGCAGCGAAAGCGGTGGTGCGTGACGTGGGGCGGGTGCTGGGACACCCTTACGGGTTCGTGGATCGCATTGCCAAGCTGATTCCGTTTACCATCGGTATCACCTTGGAAGACGCGCTGGGGCGTACCCCCAAGTCCGAAAAAGATTCCGAATTGGTCTCCCCCGATCTGATCGAGCTGTATAACAAGGACGAAGAAGTTAAGTCGTTGATGGATTTGGCGATTTCACTGGAAGGTTTGTCGCGTAACACCGGTAAACACGCGGGTGGGGTATTGATTTCCCCGACCGATTTGACCGATTTCACCGCGATTTGCTGCGAAGAAAATGGCGAAGGCGTGGTGTCGCAGTTCGACAAAAACGACGTGGAAGACATTGGGTTGGTCAAGTTCGACTTTTTGGGTTTGCGTAACCTCACCATTATCGACTGGGCATTGCAGACCATTAACCGCCAGCAAGCGGCGAAAGGCTTGCCGCTGGTTGACATTAACCGCATTCCGCTGGATGACAAAGCCTCGTTTGACCTGCTTAAAGCGCAAAAAACCACCGCCGTGTTCCAGCTTGAATCACGCGGCATGAAAGACCTGATTCGCCGCCTGCAACCCGACGTATTCGAGGACGTGGTGGCATTGGTGGCACTGTTCCGCCCCGGCCCCCTGCAATCGGGGATGGTGGACGATTTCATCAACCGCAAAAAAGGTATCGCCAAGGTCGAATACCCGCATCCGAGCCTTGAGCAAATCCTCAAGCCGACCTACGGGGTTATCGTTTACCAAGAACAGGTTATGCAGATTGCGCAAGTCCTTGCCCAATACACCTTGGGGGGGGCGGATATGTTGCGCCGTGCAATGGGCAAAAAGAAACCGGAGGAAATGGCAAAACAGCGTTCCATTTTTATGGAGGGGGCGCGTAACAATAACGTCGATGAAAGCCAAGCTGGCTATATATTTGATTTGATGGAGAAATTTGCGGAATATGGTTTTAACAAATCGCATTCCGCCGCTTATGCCCTCGTCGCTTTCCAAACTGCATGGCTAAAAGCCCATCACCCCGCCGCGTTCATGGCTGCCGTCATGTCAGCGGATATGGACAACACCGAGAAAGTCGTCACGCTGTTGGACGATTGCCGCCAGCTTGGGTTGCAGGTGTTGCCGCCGGACATTAACCGCTCCGAATACCAATTCACGGTGGATGATCAAAACCGCATTATTTATGGGCTGGGGGCAGTGAAAGGCGCGGGTGAAGCCGCCTTGAGTATTTTGGTGGAACAGCGCAATAAAAACGGGGCATTCCAATCACTGGCGGATCTCTGCAAACGTGCTGGCACACAAAAGGTTAATCGTCGTGTGCTGGAAACGTTGATCAAATCCGGCGCTTTCGACAGCTTGGGCGGGACGCGCCGCGCCATGCTCGAATACCTGCCCGAAGCCATGCGCATGGCAGAACAATACAACCGCAATCAAGGCACGGGGCAAACCGATCTGTTCGGCGGATTATTTGGCGGCGGCGTGGCGGAATCGACTCCCGAAGCGACCATGCCAGCGCGTGAGGAGTTCCCTGAAAAAGAACGTTTGCGTTTGGAAAAAGAAACGCTGGGGCTGTATCTCACTGGGCATCCGCTTGATGAATACCAAGCAGAAATTGCTGGGTTGGGTAGTCGTAAAAAGTTGGTTGATATTGCCGAAGATGACAGCACCAAATACCGTCGGGAGCCGGTGATGTTGGCAGGATTGGTGGCGAGTGTGCGTACCCAACACACGGATAATGGCAAACGAGCCTTTGTGCAATTGGACGACAATACTGCTTATTACGAAGCGATGATTTTCACCGATACGTTTACCCAGTACGGTAATTTGTTGGAAAAAGAGGCTTGTATTGTGTTGGAAGGCACGCTCGATACCGATCAGCGCACGGGTAAAACCCGGTTGCGCGTCGAAAAAGTTCACAATATGCAGTCTGTGCGTGAAAACTTCCTGCGCAAATTGGTGTTACGGCTCGAAGCACAGCAGGTGCAACAAGGCATATTACCTACATTGCGCCAACGCCTGAAGCCAGCAGCAACAGCAGGTAGTTTTCCGATTATGATTGAATACGCCAATGCCCAAGCCTGCGCCGATCTACGCTTGGGGGGAACTTGGACAGTGCCGCTGGACGATACCGAGGTACATGACCTCCGGCAGCTATTAGGCAAGGAAAATGTCAGTTTGGTGTTTTAAGCCCTAATAATACTGAGTTTCTATGCCATTCCATTGGATTTTAAATGGAGTGCTAACGCCCCTTCGGGGTTAGCTGCGGTCACTGTATCAACATGTTCGTATCCGCGTGAGATTAAGCTAGCTTCTCGCCAAGCATTACCATTCATGCCGAAGATAATAGCAATTACTAGACTTAATAAATTTAACAGCATTGCAGCGTCTTCTTCAGCACCGGATGACCCTAAAATAAAACCCAGTAGGAAAAGTCCTACAGCGGTGACAATGGCAATTGTCCAAAGATTTTTTATTAAAGCCCAAATAACACCGAAAAAAAAGGCGGGCCAAGACCAACCGAGTTTTACCACCTCCTGTATGCCGGTTGGATGGCGAAAGACTCTGTAGTTTTTCATGGTATTTCTCCTGTGTTATCTGTTGATGTTTTGTAACATTTTATTGCCAATTTCAGCAAAATCTGAGGCTCGGTAGGTTAATTCCAATGCGCCATTTTTTGCTTTGTGTGGGGTGAAAACAAATTCTTGACTCAATTCATGTGGAATCTTTTTAAAGACTATTTTTACGTACCTTGGTAATTTTAAAATATGAATTAGTTCAAATTTCAAAATTTCTTCGTATGGTATGGAATAGTATTTTTCTGCTTCTTTTTTTGCATCCTGTCGATCTAAAAACATATTAAGTTTAGTCTGTAAGTCAAAGGATGCGTTATCGCTAAATAACATCAAGCTATTAATGACGGGTGCAATCCATTTGCTAACGGGTTTGTTTTCTAAAATTAACCGTTTATTGGTAAAGTGAGCTTGATATTGTAAAAATTTGGCTCGATAACCAATAATTTGCTTTTGCTCTTTTGTTAATAGAAAAGAGTGATGATGAGTTTCGTTGCTGTCAAGTGCTGCTATATTCATGCAGCATGAACTATAGTCGGCAAGGGGGTATTTCATGTGATCACCCATTGGTAGTTAATGGTTCATGATGTTTTCAATGGTTTACTCATCAATCACGCTAGCAATTAAGCTACCAGCGGATTCGAGAATATTTTTTCCGATCTCCATAAAATCATCGAAATCTACTTCTCCGTTTTGATTGCCGTTTTCATCAATCAGATGATTAGCAACGTGATAGTCAACTGATGTGGCTTCATCTTCACCTGTTGCTAGATCAATAGCCCGTTTCCCTATCAGACCGCCATCGAATAAATGATTAGTTACTTGTAACATACCATTAGTAACAGTATCAGGGTCATCAGATAACAGTTTTTTTGCGTTCGTAGCCAGACCTGTGAGTGCTTCAAATAGTAAGCTCATGATGAATTGCCTCAAAAAATAATAAAGGTATGTCTTTTCAAATTAATTGGTTATCTAATGCTTCCGTAAGAAACATAGCCAGAGGCATCAACACAACCACAGCTAGAACCAACAATCAGTGGGTAGCTTGTTTGACACCACATGCTTGGTGTCATGCAACTGCGGGAGACGCTTGAAGGTGCGTAATCAGTAGCAAATTTACGTACTCCCTTTTTTGCTACATTACCTAAGTACTTGCCAGCAGCTCGACCGGCTGCTGAAGCCGCACCATTCGCTTGAACTAAGGGGGGCATGGCAATTAAGGACGCAACGATGATAATGGTTGCTTTAATTTTTAGAGTGAGTTTCATAAATATATTTCTCCTTTAGTGAATTTTCAATAGTTTCAGTGATTGGTTGCGCGTCGACAAAAGTTCATGACATTTGATCTTTCACTTATACAACGTTGACTCGTAGGTTCTCGCTGACATGTCATTTCCATATCAGCGGCTAGGCTCGCACATTGTTCCATTAGCTGCTGTTTTTCATTGGCTTCATTAATAAAATCAAAAGTAAAAACAACTAAGGCAATTAAAGATACCACTAGTGAAAATATTATTAATTTTTTCATGGTATTTTTCTCCTTGAATTACTCGGATGGTGTTTCTTGAGTACATTAATCATCAGCGAGTAATTTGATTTAACTTATTGGCATGAATAGCAGTATTGTACCACTCTTGGGCTTCTCCGTATTTGCCATATCGTGCAGCATTTCCAGCTTTTTCTAAATTCCAATTTACATCTTTAGAAAAAACGCCACCAACGGTATAGTTCTCAGCTTTATAGTTGTTGTTTTTGCGCATTCCTGCTATCGCACTTTTTTGCATTTTATTGCTGGCATCAATTCCAGACCAGAATTGTTCTTGTTTGGCAAGATTATTTGCACTTTGGCTAAGCTTAGAGAGATGTTCTGTATTCTGATTATTTTGATAAGTACTGATTTTATTGACTGGAATGTTCCCTTGTTTTTGAAGATCATTAAGCATATCTAGCACAATACCTCCCGTAGCAGAGCCAATGCCTACTTGTGCAAGTGCTTGTTGACGCTTCGCAAGTTCTTGTGCATATTCAGGGGTGTCTCTGTAATAAATAACTGTTGGGTTAGATTGTATTTGGGTGGTTGTTGCAGTTAGTGCAACAGGCTTTTGAAGAGTGGCTTTTGTTGGCATTTGCGTTGAATAAATTGTTGGATTTTGTTTTGCTGCATCGGCTACCATCGCTGTAATAGCTGTTTCAAAGATGGCATTGGCGATCGGATCGGAAGCGCAACCTCCTAAAATACCTGATAATAGGGCAACTAGTGTTGTACGTTGCATGACAGTTGTGTTTAGCATCCCCAATTCTCCTAAACTGAATGTGGGATTAGTATCGCTAATAATGACAAGTTAACCCTAATAGTTTCTGGTATTATTTTCATGCTTTAAGTTCTGTAGCTATAACTTTAGTTATAATTAGCTATCATTTTTTTTAGCAGAATAGGATTTATTGGTTTATAGCTGACTGGGATGCCGCTATTAGCTAATGCATTGCTTAATTCTGGTGAGGTGTTACCAGTGATGATGACGGCTGGTATTACCTTGTTGGCAAGCTGGCGAGCCTGTTGTATTGCATCTAGCCCATTATGACCAGCATTCAGTTGGTAATCGCTGATAATAAATTGAAGGTTCAGTGCTGGGCTGATGAGCTTAACGAGATTTGTGCCGTCACTGGTGATGACACAATATCCC
>CAYNNA010000019.1:19544-31943 GCA_964398375.1 uncultured Thiothrix sp. | reverse complement strand
CAAGTACCCAAACGCTAAAAACAAAAATGCCAATCAGCTTAACTGACTGGCATTACCATAACGAAGCTTTTTTATTTCATCAATTCAAAGAAATCATTACTTCGATTGTGCAACCATGAAGTCAACGGCTGCTTTGACTTCTGCATCAGATAACGCAGGGTTGCCACCTTTTGCGGGCATCGCGCCTTTACCATTGATGGAATTAGCATACATCGCATCATTACCAGTAGCGATACGCGGTGCCCATGCGGCTTTATCACCTAACTTAGGTGCGCCAGCAATGCCCATGTCATGACAACTGAAGCACAGACCTTTGTAAATTTTTTCACCATCAACCGCACCTACGGCTGCTACCGCGCCCGCTGCCGCTGTAGCCGTAGCATCAGCCGCTTTAGTAGCAGTATCGCCTACTGCCGCCGTCGTAGCGTCAGCCGCCTTAGTGGCTGCATCACCTGCTGCTTTAGCGGTATCACCGACTGCCTGAGTCGTCGCATCAGCCGCTTTTGAAACCGCGTCACCGGCTGCTTTAGCAGCATCAGTCATGGCAGTCATAGGATTAGCCATTGCTGGCGCAGCCTCTGCTGCTGGGGCTGGGTCTGGCGCTGCTGCTGGAGCAGTTGCTGCGGCTGGAGCTGCTTGTTGGGCAGCTTGTTCAGCAGGCTTTTGCTCAGCCGCAGGCGCTTCGGCTTTTGGCGCTTCTTTTTCGCCACAGCCGCTCAGAACGCCCAGCGTTAAAAACAGAGCAGAAATACTGATGGTGATTTTTTTCATGACTAGCGATCTCCTGATTTGTCGTATAGGACTTTGAATTACATTATTGTGAAAAGAATATCAATGGTCGGGCATCGTAATAGACACCCATAGCGATGTCAATTAAGTCTATTCAAAAACGTTTTCTGGCTTGAGTATCCCTCCGCTGCGAATTATGCTGACAGGCTTTAAGAGAGCGGCAAGTCAAAAAATCATGAGCGAAACACACCCTTTTTTACAAGCCTTCCGGGGCAGTTTTTCCGGCGTATTGCGCTGGCATCAATTGGATGAACTCTGGCTACGGGTACTCATGACCAAACAAGAGGGTTGGTATATTTACGCAGTGGGGGAAACACCTCCCAGCGCCCCGCAAACCGACACCGCCTTAGAAACCATCATCCACGAGCTGAACATCTTGTTGCACCGCGAACACCAAGAAGATTATTGTGGCATTGTGTATACCGATGATATGCAACAACCCCGTTATATTAAGGTGTTTGACCCGAATCATCTGGGTTCTGTGTGTGGTTCCAGTGGCAACCCACCGTTGCCGGGCTGGATACTCTCTAAAATGCAGCCAATCGACCTGCCTGCCGCACTCCCACAACCCACTAACCGCCGCCACTGGTGGCAAAAGCTTTTTACCCATGCTCACTAAAAACCCGATTACGGTTATTGGCGTGCTGACCTCACTCCTATTGGTTGTGGGGGGCGTCATGCTGTATTTGCCACCCGCCGAGCCAATACATCAAGAACAGGTACCGGTGCTAACCAGTCCCTTCAAAGAACCAGACCCCGCGCCGAAAGCAGCACCTGAACCCACAGTCACGGCTGCCTCGACAGTAGCGACGGAACCTACCGCATCACCGTTCAGCATTCCCGAAATGACACCGGCGGATCTGGCAAAGTTATCCCCGGCGGAACGCGCCCGCTATGACAAGATGCGCGAATCCCTGCAAGCAATCGTGCAGCAAGTACAAGCACTGGAACAAGAAAACACGCGCCTGCAACAAACCTTGATTGAAGGGCAAGCCAGTAACCAAGCGCTCGATACAGAGATCGACAAATTGCGCCCACCACAACACCGCCAAACCCAGTGAACCTTAACTGCGCTTCAGCGCACGCAGCAGAAACCGTGCCGGATGCAAATGGCGATACAAGGTCGCCTGCACCGGTAACGGCTCCCCCGTCAGCAACGCCGCCAACAATTCCGCACTCAAACCGCTGGTGGTAAGACCACGCGAACCAAAACCCGCCGCCACCCACACGCCCGGCTGATAATGCGCCATTGGAAACGCTTGGTTTGCCCGACCATGCCGTAGATCGGCGTAGGCTTGCTGGAAAAATGCGGTATCCGGCAACGCCCCCACCACCGGGTAACGATCCGGGGTTGTCATCCGAATCGCCGCGTGGCTGGCTTGCACCGTGCAAAGTGAGGCGGCAAAGTCGGGCAGGTATTGCGCCAATTGCTGGCGATTCAGCGTATCGGCGGCAGCGTCCAGCCGGGGTTCACGCACATCACGTACAAACGTTGCGCCGAAAATATGTTGCCCCGCCAGCGCTGGGGTCAAATAGCCTTCGTGCCCCAGCGTTGTCTTCAGTTGGCTGCTAACTGCCGAAGCCGTCGCCGTGCTGGTTTGCCCCAAGACCGGCACAAAAGGCAGGAACTGACTCTCGACAAACCGATCCGCCTCACGTCCGCTGGCAATAATCGTTACCCCATCCACCGGCAAGGTGCTGACATCGGTCAGGGTGCGCACCGTAATATGCGGGTGTGCCACCAAGGCTGCACACCAACTGGCAGGATTCAACCACCCCGCTTGCGGAAAATAACTCGCACCGCTCGGTAACGGCATCCCCGCCACCGCTGAAGCGGCTGCCTGATCGAGACTCTGGATGAAATCCGCAGGCAATTCACGCGCCTGAAGCGCTTGCTGACGGGCAGCTTCACGCGGCTCATGTGCCAGTTGCAACGCGCCGCATTGCGCCCAGTCGATCACCTGCCCCGCCGCTTGCAGTTGGCGGATTTGCTGCAAGGCAAACACAAAGGCTTGGCGGTAAAAGGTTTCGCCCCAGCCTGCTTGCGCGGTCATTTTCGGGGTCAATACCCCAGCGCGGTTGCCGGACGCCTCCGTCGCAAGGCGGGCGTGGCGTTCGTACAAGGTGACGTGCCAGCCGCGTTGTGCCAGTGCGTGGGCAATTTGGCATCCTGCGATTCCGCCGCCAATGACGTTAGCATGGGTGGACCTGGCAGGTTCTGGCAGGGCATACCAGGGTTCAAGGTCAGCGCCAAGGTGTTGCACGGGCAACGTGGCAGTGAGCATTTCGCGCTTTTTGCCAAAACCTTTGCGTTTAGTGACATGAAAACCGGCGGCTTGCAGGGTACGGCGTACTTCACTGGCAGCGGTAAAGGTTGCCAACGTGGTATCGGCATGGCTGAGCCGGGCAATACCTTGCATGACGGGTAATGCCCACATTGCGGGGTTGCGGGCGGGGGCAAAGCCATCCAGATACCATGCATCGACGCGGGCAACGAGTTCCGCGAGGGCGGCTTGCACATCCATGAAACACAGGGTGAGGGTAATGCGCCCGTTAGCCAGCGTTAAGCGGTGGAATCCGGCAAGTAACGGCGGGTAGTTTGCCAATAATTCTTGGGCAAACGCCTGCAAGTCTGGGTGGCTTGCCAGCAATTCTCGCAAGGTAGCGGGTTGAATCGGGTGCTTTTCGATGGCGATAACGTGCAACCGGACGCAACGCTGCGGGTCGGCTTGCCATGCCTGCCAAGTGGCGAGGAAGTTTAAACCCGTGCCAAAGCCCGTTTCCGCAATGGTGAAGTGCGCCCTGCCCTGCCAACGCTGCGGCAGTTGGTTGCCTTGCAGGAAAACGTAGCGCGTTTCTGCCAACGCATCGTGTTGAGAGCAGTAGTAATCGGCAAAGGCGGGGGCATAGGGCGTGCCGCTGAGGTCGCGTTCGATGTGGGCGGGGGTTAGTTCTTGCATGAATTATCCGTGGTATGGATCAGAGGTACAGCGAGTAGGCCAGAAATTTAAGCAGGAGGTAAGGGGTATCAACCATGAGGAAACAACAAGTTAGTGAAGGGTTTTTGATTCTTCCAACGGTAGGTATTGAAATCGCGCTGATCAACAGACAGGATGCGCCCATGCCCCAACTCTTCCGCTAGAATCACCAGTGACGCATCCGCCAAATCCATCGGCAGATTTTTATATTTCAACATCAAAACAGCAGACTGCTGCAAATGCCCTACCGTCAAATCATGGATTGTAAACACGCCTTCCGCCCCCATTTCCAGAAACTCACTAGCGGCTTCAACACTATGGCGACTCAATAACATATAGCTGGTTTCCGTCACCACAGGCCAAGTTGTTACCAACAGCTCCTGACAATTTGCCAGATAATGCGTCGCCAACTCGTGGTATTTATCTTTTTTATCCATCAGGCCATACCAAAACCCTGTATCAGCGATCACTGAATTTGTCATTTAAATACCCGGCAACGTATTTTTTGTAATTGACTGAACCATCTTCTGTAGAGGAGATGATTCCCCCTAAACGCTTCAACAGCTTCTGGTTTTTCTCCCAAGCTGTTTGTTCGCGCTGTTTGAATTTCATCGAGAAATAGTGATCGAGCGCATCCTTCAAAATCTCAGAGCGATTCTTATGCTCCACCTGCTGAATAAGGTGGAATTTTTCTTCATAGCTGTCATCCAGCCGTGCATTAATTCTCATTGTTCAATCTCCGTATGACAAGTCATACCAACATCATACACGCTTTTTTTATATTTTTCATCTAAATATTCGGCAAGATACTGCTTGTAGTTGGTAGACAAGTCCTCCTCGCCTTCAAAACAGCCAATCAAGCCACTGTCACGCCAAAGCTGTTTTTGCCACCGCGCCCTAGCGATTTCCGCTGCCTCTTCAGCGTCGACATCTTGCTGAACCTCATTTGCCCAACCAGGTTGCTCCACCAATGGCTTGCCATCCAAGCTCAAGCGATCTAGCAATGCCTTGGGCAACCGCACCCGCAAGCGCGGCTGCTTCAGGTATTTACCGTAATCCAGCGACACATCATCGGTATCCAATTCCAGATAAATACCGCCGTCGATGACTTCATCGTAGAGGTGGAAAGCGTCGCCGCTGGCGATGGTGGATTTGGTGCTCATGGTGTTTCTCCTCCTTACTTGTTCAGCCTAACTTAGCTCAATTGAAGCAGAATGTAGACTATAATCCGCACTTACTTGAGCACTTCACTCAATAACAATGGCAAAAAACATACCATGCAAATCAACTCATCCAGTAAACCGCGCCGCCCCCTGCTGGCGCTACTGCTATCTGCCATCCTGCCCGGTTTAGGTCAGCTTTATAACGGCGAATGGCGCAAAACCATCTGGTTATTGCTAGGTTTTGGGCTGCTAAGTGTGTTGGGAATTGTCATCATCGGGCTATACCTGCCCATCCCTTGGACACTGCCCGCGCTCATCATCGGGGTGTTTTTGCTGCTAATACTCTGGCTCTACAGCATGGCACAGGCTTTTCGCAGCGCACGCCGTCAGCGTGAATACACCCTCAAAAGCTGGCAAAGCGCGGGCGTATACGGATTGGTGTGGGTAGTTTGCAGCCTAATCGCCCTGCCGATGCTCAGTGATTACGTGCAACAACACCGTATCGAAGCCTTCCTCGTTCCCTCCAACAGCATGAATCCCACTGTGCTGAAATACGATCTATTGTTTGCCGACAAGCGCTACAACCGCATCGGTGCAACGCACCCCGTGCAACGCGGTGACATTGCGATTTTCATCTACCCCGACAGCCGCAATACCTATTTCATCAAACGCATCATCGGGCTACCGGGGGATAAGGTGAAAATCAAAGGCGCGGATGTTGCGATCAATGGCAAATCACTGCGCCAACACACCACGACAGGCGCACACGGTTTACTCGTCACCGAAACCAGCGGGGAACACAGTTGGCGAGTTTTCTGGAATAATCAGCAGGCGCAACTGCCCCAAACGGATCTAACAGTGCCGCACGGGGAAGTCTTCGTATTAGGGGATAATCGCACGGATAGCAACGATTCACGCTTTTTCGGCACAATCCCCTTGCAGGATGTGGTCGGCAAAGCACGGCAAATCTGGTTTTCAGCCGAAGGTAACACGATACGCTGGGAACGCATCGGCACAGCCCTGCACTAAAACGGCATGAACGATTTAAACATTTTCATGAACGGGCTAACGGTAGACGCGGCTTCACCCATCGGTGCAGCGGCTTGCGCCAATGTACCCACTTTTTGGTTCATTTGTGCCACATTACCGCTCATATAGGCGACATTATTATTCATGTAATACATCGACTGGTTCATCGACTGGGTGCTGTACGCCATCGTTTGCGTATCGGCTGCCATCGTGCCAATGTGACCGTTCATGGTATTAATATTGCCCGACATGGTGATCATGGAAGCTTGCATACTGCTCATGATGTACATCATGTAACCACCCGCCGCGCCCGCTACCACGATCATCGGCACTAACCAGACTTGGCGTTTGGTTTTGGTCGCAACCAAGGATTGTTGCGCCTGCTGCAACTCGTGCATTTTGGCTTCGAGTTTTTGCTCACGCTCATTGAATTCGTGGTGCAAGCGTTTGAAAGCGTGTTCCAAACGTTCGTTTACCCCATCGACCGCTGGCGGGTGTTCAAGTGCTGGCTTGGCTTGCGTCCACCAAGGCACTAAACGTTCCAACAAATTGGGGGTAACGGCGATCAAGGCTTTGGATGTGGATTTTTTTACCCGCGTCGCCGCACGTACCCGTTTCGGGTTAGGCTTCAGCACCATGTCTTGGCGTTTGACAATACGCATGGCGATGGCTTTGCCTGTTCCGTCAACCTGTGCGGACTTTATTTCAGGAATGGCATTGCCGAAGACATCCAGTCCAACATTCACGTGGTGAGCGTGTTTGCTCTTAGTGTTAGTATGTTTCATGCCGCGAGTATATAAGTGGTTTCTGATACACACAAGCAACAGAGCGGGCAAATTTAGCCCACCCTGCCGTGTTTCAACTTAATCCAGCAGGTAAGATACCACGCCATCCGCCAACTTCGGCTCAAACCACGTCGACTTTGGCGGCATAACATCATTGTTATCGGCTACCGCCATCAGATCTTGCATACTGGTCGCGTAAAGCGAAAAAGCGACTGCCATTTCACCGCTATCCACGCGCTTTTCCAAACCTGCCAAACCGCGAATTCCGCCCACAAAATCAATGCGATCATCGCGGCGCGGGTCGCTAATGCCCAAAATCGGCTCGATCAAATAACGCGCCAAACGGCTTACATCCAAACGCGCTACCGGATCGTCATTGGGCATCAGTTCGGGGTTAAGCGTCAGTTTGAACCACTGCTTATCCATGTACATCCCAAAAACACCGGGGGCATCCGGTTTCACCGGCGTGGCAGAAGGCTCTAGGGCAAAATGTTCCTCAACCGCAGCGAGGAATTGCGTGGGGTCAAGCCCGTTCAAATCCTTAATCACGCGGTTATAGTCGAAGATTTTCATCTGATGCGCGGGAAAAATCACCGAGAGAAAGAAATCAGACCCTTGCTGATTATTGCGCATTTTCGCAATCCGTGACGCTGATGCCGAACGGTGATGCCCATCCGCAATATACAGCGCGGGCATCGCATTAAACGCCGCCGTCAATTGCGCAATACTCGCCGCATCCTCAATCACCCACAAGGTGTGTTGAATACCATCATCAGCCGTCACATCCAACACCGGTTCCGCTTGCGAAGCCGCCGCCAAAATCGCATCCACCGCTGGCGTATCCGGGTAAGCCAGCAACACCGGCCCGGTTTGCGCATTCACCGCATCAATCTGACGCACGCGGTCATCTTCTTTCACCGGGCGGGTAAATTCGTGCTTGCGAATTCGGTTAGTGTCGTAATCCGCCACTGACGCACCTGCCACCAAGCCGGTTTGCGAATGCCCGTTCATAATCAAGCGATAAGCGTAGTAACACGGCTGCGCGTCTCGTACTAACAAGCCCGCACCAATGGTACGCGCCAGATTTTCAGCAGCTTTGGCATACACTGCTGGGCTATACGGGTCGGTATCTTCCGGCAAATCAATTTCCGGCTTGGAAACATGCAAAAAACTCCAAGGTTTGCCAGCGGCACGTTCCCGCGCTTCCGCAGAATTCAGCACATCATACGGTGGAGCAATCACTTCAGCAGCTCGCCCCGGTGCTGGGCGCAAGCCTTTAAATGGCGAAATCAGATTCATGTTGGAACATTTCCTACAACGCTAAAAGATCGCCGCATTATAACGGTCATTGCCAGTGGCGGCTATGCAATCGCAACGTTACCGGCATTTCACTTGAGGCTATCCATCAGGTTGGCTAGACTCAGGCGCTCTACCTTATGGATCGACTGGATTGAGGAACGCAGGGTGAAACAACCTATTGTCATTATCGGCATCGGCGAAATCGGGGCGGTGTTCGCACACGGTTTATTGCGTTTAGGGCATCCGATTTATCCGATCACCCGTAGCATGGCTATGTCCGCAGAAGTCGCGCAAATCCCCGAACCCGCGCTCGTCATCGTTGCCGTGGGTGAAGCCGATTTACACCCCACCTTGGCACAACTGCCAGACGTGTGGAAAACACGGGTAGCCCTGCTCCAAAACGAACTGTTACCGCCAGACTGGGAACAGCATGGGCTAACTAACCCCACCGTGATTTCTGTCTGGTTTGAAAAAAAACGCGGGCAAGTGGTAAAAATTGTGGTTCCCTCACCACTATACGGACATAATGCCAAGCTATTGGCTTCCTGTCTGAATGCGCTGGATATTCCCCATTATCTGGTGCATGATCACGCGGAATTATTATTCGAGCTGGTACGCAAAAACTACTATATTCTGGTCAGCAACATTGCGGGGCTACGTGTTGGCGGAACAGTAAGCACACTGTGGGCGCAACACCCCGCCTTAGTTGAAGCAGTGGCGCGTGATGTACATGCCCTGCAAAAATATCTAACGGGCAAAACCTTAGATCATGCGGAACTGTTACAAGCCATGCTGGCCGCATTTGCAGGCGACCCCGAACACCAGTGCATGGGGCGCAGTGCTCCAGCACGCTTGCAACGTGCTTTAGAAATTGCGGATACTGCGGGGCTTGCCGTACCAACCTTGCGGGACATTGCCGCCAGCCGATCGTAAACGGATACAGGTTTTTAATGAAATCGCACAACAACAAACGCAGTTCCTTTTTTTCCGGCAGTCTGCTGGCTTGCTCGCTGTGGCTATTAACCACCAGTGCTGCCTTAAATGCCGAAGACACCACCCGCATTAATCTGCAAGACACGGAAATCCGCCAGTTGATTGATATTGTAGCCAAGACCACCGGCAAGAATTTCATAGTCGATCAGCAAGTTCGCGGCAAAGTCACCTTCATTTCCGGTAACGGTCTGGACAAAGACGGGCTGTATGAAGCCTTCCTATCGGTACTGCAAGTTCACGGTTTTGAAGCGGTCGAAACGGGCGACCTCATCAAAATTGTTCCTGCTGGAAAAGCACGCGGCAATGTCGCACCGATGGTTGCCAACCCAGCGGAAAGTGATGCCGATGCGACGATTTCCCAAGTGGTTAAACTGGAATACATCCCCGTTACCACCGCGATTCAAACCCTGATGCCACTCAGCGGTCAGGGTGAAACCAGCATTCTGCCCAACCAAGCGAGTAACACTATCGCCTTAAAAGGCAAAGCCCAAAACGTTGCCCGCCTGATGGAAGTGATTGCCAGCGTCGACAAACCCAATAACGAAGACTTTGAACTGGTGCCACTCGAATACGCCGTGGCTTCACAAGTTGCCTCCACCTTACAGGGCTTAGTCGGTGGTAACGCTGCTGCCGCAGCGGCGGGCGGCATGATGGCTGCTGGCGGCAAAATTTCAGCCGATGAACGTACCAACAGCGTCTTGATTTCCGGCGACCGTCAAACCCGTGAACGCATGAAAAGCGCCATCGCTAAACTGGATGTCAAACGTGCCATTGAAGGTGATACCAGAGTCATCCAACTGCGCTACGCCAAGGCTGAAGATGTTGTCAACGTACTCAATGGCGTTGCACCCAATCTCCAGCAATACGGCGGGAGTGCTTACTACAATTATATGCCCCCCGGTTCAGACGGCGGTGTATCCCCCGATGGCACACAAAATGCCAGTAGTGGCACTAGCAATGTCAAAGTTCTAGCCGATAAAAGCAGCAACTCCATTATCATCAGTGGTCCACCGACCTTGCAGAAAAACATGATCGCCGTAATCAACCAGCTTGACCGCCGCCGCGCCCAAGTCTTGGTCGAAGCCGTCATCGCTGAAGTCTCCACCGACCTCTCCAACCAGCTTGGCGCAACCCTGCTGGCTAATGGTGCAAATGACGGTAGTGGTCCTGTCGGCTACAGCAACTTTGGGGGTCTTGGCACTCTCGCGGGCATTATTAGCGGTGTACGCACCAATACCATTCCCAATATTCCTAACGGCTTATTGCTTGGCGGTGGTAACAACAGTTTCGGCGCAATTGTCGAAGCGCTCAAAGGCGATGCTGCCACCAATATCCTTTCCACCCCAACGCTGGTGACGATGGATAACGAAGAAGCCGAAATCACTGTCGGGCAAGAAGTCCCCTTCATTACCGGGAGTTCCACCAATGCTGCCAACGACACCACCAACCCGTTCACCACGATTGAACGCAAAGATGTCGGTTTAAAATTCAAAATCACCCCACAAATCAACCGGGGTGAAACCGTTAATCTCAAAATTGAGCAAGAAACCTCCAACGTCGCCTCCAGCAGCGCTGGAGCGTCGGATCTGATCACCAACAAACGTCGGATTACCACCAATGTCATGGTCGAAGACGGGCAAATTCTGGTACTGGGTGGTTTGATTGAAGACAACTATCGCGATTCTGCAAGCAAAGTGCCGTTATTGGGCGATATACCCGTGATTGGTGGCGCTTTCCGCAATAACACCACCAATAAAACCAAAAACAACCTGATGGTTTTCATCCACCCCATTATTATGCCGGATGGCAAATCGGCGGATGCTTACACCCGCATGAAATACCAAACCATGCAACAGCAACAGCAGCGCAGCAAGGTATTACAACGCAATCGCCTATCCGAAGGCCCCTCTACCTTGCCACCAGATATGAATCGCGTTAGCAATGGCTCAGCGGATAATTTGCATAATCCGCCACCACGCCTCCCGGCTCCTGTGAAAAAAGTGACACAAGGTCAAAGCACCTGCAACAAATCCGACCCATTCTGTAGCGGGGCATTATGAGCGGGCAGGACGCACTAGCCACAGCGGAAGAGCCACTTAGCTCGACGCTGAACCTGCCGTACAGTTTTGCCAAGCGCCACGGCATCTTGCTGCAAACCAGCGGGCAACAACCGCTGGTGCTGTGCCGCGCTGGCGTCACACCGCTGGCATTAGCGGAAGTGCAACGCCTGAGTCACGCCGACTTGAAATTTCAGTCGGTGGACAATGCCACCTTTGACCGCTTGCTGGCAGCACATTATGACCGCAGCCAAGTCGGGGCTTCGATGATGCAAGACATCGGTGATGATGCCGATTTGCAGGACATTGCCGGGTCATTGCCCGAACCGGAAGATTTGCTCGAATCGGAAGACGACGCACCGATTATCCGCCTGATCAATGCGCTATTGACGCAAGCGGTGAAAGAGGGCGCATCCGACATCCACATCGAAACCTTTGAAACCCGCATGTCGGTGCGAATGCGCGTCGATGGCATTTTGCGTGAAATCATCGAGCCGCCACGTAAACTCGCCCCGGTGATTATTTCCCGCATCAAAGTCATGGCACGGCTGGATATTGCCGAAAAACGCCTGCCACAAGACGGACGCATTTCGCTACGCGTTGCCGGACGCGGGGTTGACGTGCGGGTTTCCACCCTGCCCTCCGGTCACACCGAACGGGTGGTATTGCGCTTATTGGACAAGCAAGCCGGGCGTTTGAATCTGTCACATCTGGGCATGGATCCGAAAATTTACGATCGCCTGCAAGCCCTGATCGAAAAGCCACACGGCATTATTCTCGTCACTGGCCCGACAGGTTCGGGGAAAACCACCACGCTGTACGCCGGTTTGACTCACCTAAACGACCAACGCCGCAATATTCTCACCGTCGAAGACCCGATCGAATATTACATTGATGGCATCGGGCAAACCCAAGTCAATAGCAAAGTCGACATGACCTTCGCACGCGGTTTACGCGCCATTTTGCGCCAAGACCCGGATGTGGTCATGGTCGGCGAAATTCGCGATCTGGAAACCGCTGAAATTGCGGTACAAGCCAGTTTAACCGGGCATTTGGTGTTTTCCACCTTGCACACCAACACCGCCGTCGGCGCTGTCACCCGACTGCAAGACATGGGCGTGGAACCTTACCTGCTCGCCTCCAGCTTGCTCGGTGTGGTCGCGCAACGGCTGGTACGGGTACTTTGCCCCGAATGCAAACAAGCTTCACCTGCCGATGATGGTGAAATGAAAATCCTCCGCACTGCTCCGCACACTCCCCGCCCGATTCTCTACAAGCCGGTCGGATGCCCTGCCTGTAACCATCG
>CAYNNA010000019.1:0-19482 GCA_964398375.1 uncultured Thiothrix sp. | reverse complement strand
GACGGTTTGCGCCAAATGATCCACGACCGCAAAAGCGAAATGCAACTCGAAGCTTACGCCCGCCAACACAGCCCCAGCATCCGCGAAGACGGTATCCGCTTGGTATTGGAAGGTCGCACGTCGTTGGATGAAGTCTTGCGCGTTACCCGTGAGGATACGCAGTAATGCCTGCGTTTGAATACCTCGCCCTGAATGCCGCCGGTAAGGAAGAGCGCGGCATTATGGAAGCGGATACGCCACGTCAAGTACGCCAGTTATTGCGCAATGGCGATTTGATTCCACTGGAAGTCCATGAAGTCGCGCAAAAGCAAAAAAAAACCGAAGGTCGTTCCCTGTTCGGGGGTGGGCGACTTAATCCCGCCGATCTTGCGCTGATGACGCGCCAGCTTGCTACCTTAGTACGCGCCGGTTCACCGATTGAAGAAGCCTTGGGTGCGGTGGTGCGTCAAACCGAACGCAATTCTTCACGGCGTATTTTTTCCGCTATCCGCTCACGGGTCATGGAAGGTCACACACTGGCAGGTGCGTTAGGCTTATTTCCCGGTGCGTTTCCGGTGTTGTATCGCGCTACCGTGGGTGCAGGTGAACAATCTGGGCATTTGTCCGAAGTCTTGGAACGCTTGGCGAATTACACCGAAAATCGCCAACATAATCAGCAAAAAGTCACCACCGCGCTGGCTTACCCGATGATTTTATTGCTGGTTGCGATTGGCGTAGTGTCTGCCTTGCTGCGCTTTGTTGTCCCCAAAGTCGTGGAAGCATTTTCAACATTGGATATTGAATTACCGCTGCTGACCCGAATGCTGATTGCTGCCAGCGAATTCCTGCAAAATCACGGTTTGACCTTGCTCATTGGCATTATTTTGATGATTGCGGGAATCGTGTGGCTGTTGCAACGCCCCGCGTGGAAAGCGCGTTACCACCGTCTGCTATTACGCTTGCCGGTCATTGGGCGCATTACGCGTGGCGTGAATACCGAAAACTTTGCTCGCACCTTCAGCATTCTCAGCAGCAGCGGCGTAACGGTGTTGGATGCGATGAAAATTTCGGCGGAAGTTGTTATCAGCATTCCGATGCGCCAATCGGTGCTGGAAGCGGCTGAAAAAGTGCGTGAAGGGATGCCAATTCACAAAGCACTGGAACGTTCCGGCTATTTTCCACCGATGATGGTCTACCTGATCGCCAGCGGTGAAGGCAGTGGCAAACTCGATGAAATGCTGGAACGCGCCGCCATCCAGCAAGAGCGTGAAGTGCAAACCAAAATTGCTACCATGCTCAGTTTGCTCGAACCCGGCTTAATTTTGGTGATGGGCGGCATCGTTACCTTAATTGTCCTGTCTATTATGCTCCCAGTCATGGGCGGCATGTCGCAGATCATGCGTTAATATCCATTAATTTTTCTAATTAAGCATTTCGTCAGCTAAATAGCCGCGATTATAGGTCGTGGCGTTGAGGCACACCTACGCCCGTCGCATAGTAACCACAAGCAAGAAATATTTCTTACTAAGCAATATTAAAAATAATGACCTGTGGAAAAGTGTCTCCGCACGGTCTTTGTGGAGCAAGCATCATGACGTATATGTATGTACCTGCACCTGATATGGGTGACTTACTAAAAAACAGTGGCAAACGGCAGCATACAATCAGTTACCACCCATTCCTGAAACGCGGGATAGACGTGGGCGTGTCTTTATTGCTGTTAATCATGACGTTACCCATTTGGCTGATCACCGCTATTGCGATCAAATGTGAATCACCCGGCGCAGTTTTTTTCAAGCAACGGCGCACTGGCTTATTTAATCAGGAATTTAATATCCTCAAATTCCGCTCCATGTGTGAAGATGCTGAAAAAGACGGCGCACGTTGGGCTTCTAAACAGGACGAACGGATTACTCGAGTCGGCAAATTTATCCGCAAAACTCGCATAGATGAATTGCCGCAACTGCTTAATGTGCTCAAAGGTGAAATGTCGATGGTCGGACCACGCCCGGAACGTGAGGTGTTCATCCATGACTTGGAAAAGCATATCCCATTTTACCGCTTCCGCCACACGGTTAAGCCCGGCGTGACAGGCCTAGCGCAAGTCAGCTATACCTATGGCGCATCGGTGGAAGATGCTAAGCACAAACACCGTTACGATATGCATTACATTAAACACCAAAGCGTCTGGATGGACTTACGGATTCTGTGGGATACCGTGCGGGTCGTGCTGACGGGTCAAGGGGTCTGATGTATCATGCACTCCTTTGCTTCGCCAAGGATTGCCGCACATGGAAACTCCCATCCGCATGACCGAATACAGCCACGGCTCCGGCTGTGGCTGTAAAATCGCCCCCGCTGTACTGGATGTGATCCTGCACAGTCAGTTACCACCGGATATTTGCGATGCCTTATTGGTCGGCAACAGTTCCCGCGATGATGCTGCCGTTTACGATTTAGGCAATGGCACGGCGGTTATCAGCACCACCGATTTTTTCATGCCGATTGTGGATGATCCGTTCACGTTTGGGCGCATTGCCGCCACCAATGCCATCAGCGATGTCTACGCAATGGGTGGCAAACCAATCATGGCGATTGCCATTTTCGGCTGGCCACTCGACAAATTGCCACCGGAAGTCGGGCGCGAAGTGGTCGAAGGCGGGCGCAAAGCCTGTCAAGATGCGGGCATTCCCCTCGCAGGCGGACACAGCATTGACGCACCCGAACCTATTTTCGGCTTAGCCGTGACCGGCATTGTGCAAACCAGCCACCTCAAGCAAAACAGCACTGCGCAAGCCGGATGCAAACTGTATCTCACCAAACCGCTAGGCATCGGCATCCTCACCACCGCGCAAAAACGCAAAGTGCTCTTGCCGGAACACAGCAATCTTGCGATTGATACCATGTGCCAGATGAATAGCATCGGCGCACAATTCGGCGAAATGCCAGCCGTCACCGCGCTCACCGATGTCACCGGCTTTGGGTTAGGCGGGCATTTGCGCGAAATGTGCGAAGGTAGCGGCTTGCAAGCGGTCATTCAGTTCGATCAAGTGCCGGTTTTGCCACACATCCCGCAATATCTGGAACTGGATTGCTCACCGGGTGGGGCGAAACGCAATTTCGACAGCTACGGCTACGCACTGGGTGCAATGACAGAACGCCAACGGCAAATCATTTGCGACCCCCAAACCAGCGGTGGCTTGCTTGTGGCACTTGCGCCCGAAGGCGAAGCAGAATTCTTAGCCGTGTGCCAGCAAGCGGGCTTCGACTTGCAATCGATTGGCTATTTGCGCGAACCCGTTGCCGGTAGCCCCCTGATTACGGTGGAATAACCCATGTCATTGCGTAACGCCGGTAAAGATTTACCTCTCAGGGACGATTTATTGAACTTGTTTTTGCGAGACGTGCCGCTCTTGGATGTACGCGCCCCGGTGGAATTTCACGAAGGCGCATTCCCGTGCAGTACTAACCTGCCATTAATGGATGATGCGGATCGGGTCGCGATTGGCACACGTTACAAACAACAAGGGCAAGATGCCGCCATCGAACTGGGCTTGCAGCGGGTAAGCGGTGAAATTAAGGCGGCACGGGTGGCAGCATGGCAACAGTTTGCCGAACAACACCCAGACGGAGTGCTGTATTGTTTCCGGGGCGGGTTACGTTCACGCACGTCGCAACAATGGCTGTATGAGCAAACGGGCATTCGCTATCCGCGCGTTCACGGTGGTTACAAAGCCATGCGCCGGTTTTTACTGGAGCAGTTGGAAACCTTACCGCATTTGCTTCAGCCCATCATCCTCAGTGGGCGCACGGGTTCAGGCAAGACCCGTTTTTTACGCACCTTTACGCAACAAATTGACCTTGAAGCCTGCGCCAATCACCGTGGTTCGGCGTTTGGCACACAACCTACGCCGCAACCCACACAAATCAGTTTTGAGAATACGCTTGCCATTCAATTGCTGCGCAAATTTCACCAAGGGCAAACGGCGCTGCTGTTTGAAGACGAAAGCCGCACCATCGGCTCGCTGCATTTACCCGATACTTTTTTTGAAACCTTACGCACCGCCCCGCTGGTATTGATGCAAGTCCCCGATACCGAACGCGTCGAGATAAGCTATCAGGAATACGTCGTGGACAATATTGCTGCCTTCATTGCGGTGCATGGCGGGGATGCGGAAGCGGGGTTTGCGGCATTCAGTGCCTATTTGCTCGGCAGTTTGGCGAAGGTACAACGCCGTTTAGGTGGAGTACGTTACCAACAAGCGCGGGAAATGATGGAGCGTGCTTTGCAACAACAAGCACGTGATCAGTCCACCACCGCGCATTACGATTGGGTGCGTTTCATTTTGTTGGATTACTATGACCCGATGTACGATTATCAGATCAGTAAAAAGCAAGATCGGCTGGTGTTCACAGGTTCACCAGCCGAGGTGCGTGATTACCTCAACAAGCAAGGCATTCAATAGGTATCAAGTCACTACATCCGCCGCTTCGCGCCCAGTAAAGTGCTCGATTCTGGCGACTTGTTGCACGATAGCGAGCAGATCCGCCAGCGCATCTTGCACCTCCTGATCGTGTTTGCTGACATCCGCCTCGTACTTTTCGAGGTAAACGCGCAAGGTTGCGCCCTGCGTACCCGTGCCCGATAAGCGGAAGATAATGCGCGAACCGTCGGTAAACAGAATACGGATACCTTGATTTTTGCTCACTGAACCATCAACCGGATCGGTGTAGGTAAAGTTATCTGCCGCGCTCACCGTCAATGCACCGAAGGATTTACCAGCCAAACCCGGCAACTGCGCCTGCAACGCATCGACCAAGGCATTAGCATCTTTCAGATCAATGGCTTCGTAATCGTGGCGTGAATAGTAATTGCGCCCGTATTCTGCCCAATGCTGACGCACGATGTTTTCCACCGAATCCTGCTTTTCCGCCAACAGGTTCAGCCAGAACAACACCGCCCACAAACCGTCTTTTTCGCGCACATGATCAGAACCTGTACCAAAGCTCTCTTCGCCGCACAGCGTGATCTTGCCAGCATCCAACAAATTGCCGAAAAACTTCCAACCGGTTGGGGTTTCAAAGCAGGGTATACCCAGTTTCGCCGCCACGCGATCCGGTGCTTGGCTGGTCGGCATGGAACGCGCAATGCCTGCAATGCCATCTTTATAACCCGGAATCAAACGCGCATTCGCCGCCAAAATCGCGAGGCTGTCACTTGGGGTGACAAAAAAGCGCTTACCCAGAATCATATTGCGGTCGCCGTCACCATCAGAAGCTGCACCGAAATCAATGTCAGAATTGCGGGCATACAGCAGCGCCATCAACTCATGGGCGTGCGCTTGATTCGGGTCAGGATGCCCACCGCCAAAGTCTGCCAGCGGTTCGCCTTGAATCACCGTGCCGACCGGTGCGCCTAAACGCTCTTCCAATATCCGATGACCATAAGGACCTGTCACCGCGTGCATCGCATCAAAGCGCATTTTGAAATGGTCAGACCTTAACAATGCGGCAATCTTGTCAAAGTCGAAAATGGTTTCCATCAGCGCCAGATAGTCACTGACCGAATCCACCACCGCCACCTGCATTCCAGCAAGCTGGTACGTCCCCAGCTTGTCAATCGGAATCGGGTTGAGCGGCACAATATGGTATTCGTGGATTTGTTTAGCGGCGGCAAACATCGCTTCAGTCATGCTTTCAGGAGCAGGTCCACCGTTTGCGCCATTGAACTTAATGCCAAAATCACCTTCGGGACCACCTGCGTTATGGCTGGCGGAGAGAATAATCCCCCCCAATGCCTGGTATTGGCGAATCAGGTTCGACGCTGCCGGGGTGGAAAGAATGCCGCCCTGCCCCAATATAACGCGTCCGAAACCCGCTGCGGCTGCCATGCGCAGGATAATTTGGATAGCTTCGCGGTTAAAATAACGCCCGTCACCGCCGAGAATCAGGGTGCTCCCTTGTACATTTTCCAAGGTATTGAAAATGGCTTGTACAAAGGTTTGCAAATAATCGGGCTTCTTGAATTGCTTGACGCTTTTCCGTAAACCGGATGTCCCCGGTTTTTGGTCATCGAAAGGTGTGGTTTTAATGGTCTGGATAGTCATGGGAGTACGCTTGCCAGTAGGTTTTTGTTAGGATTCGAGACTTCATCTGCACAGCATCGCAGCCGCACAAATCATGTAGTCATTATGGATTTATGTTAGTCAAAGAACAACCCGCCACTTTCGCGCCACGCCCAAAATCTTTTGCAGCGCTGATGGAAATGTACGAAATAAATTATATTCAGTTGCGTCTATTGTGCGGCGACATACGTATCTTACCACATGTAACCGTATCACGGCTGGCAAACGGCATTCCGGTATCGCTTACGATTCTCGATCACACGACGCATACCAGCACGTTGATGTTGACTTATTTGTTTGATGAAAGCCGTAATGCCAAAGACAACCGCCCGGATATGCTGATTCGGGTTTACCACGATTCCCGCCAAGCCGAGGTCGTGAGCCATCGCTGCCGTCTGACTGAAGACCCTGTACAATATTGGAATAAAGAGTTAGACACCATGTTATTGTGCCGCTGGCGCATGAACAGATTCTTATACAAATGGACAAATTATTTACGTAGGCAAGGTCATTGCTTCACCTAGGGTCAACACCATAAAAAACCTTGTACAATTTATTGCGGCAATCCCCCTGCATACCTATACTGCAAATACAGTATTAATGTTCACCTTTTGTATAACTTAAGTCTGCAAATATTCTTGACTAATACACTAGGTTTACTTAAGATACAGAGTAATTTAGTCGGAAATTAACACGCAGTAACACTGTTAAGGAGCACCCCATGAAACTGTCAACGAAAGGTCGGTATGCGGTCACTGCCATGATGGATCTTGCAATTCACGACCATCAAGGTCCCGTTACGCTGGCAGATATTTCGCAATGCCAAGGCATTTCCCTGTCTTATCTTGAGCAATTATTTGCCAAGTTACGTAAAGAGGGTTTAGTAGAAGGGGTACGCGGACCAGGCGGTGGTTATCGTTTAGGTCGCCCCTCTAGTCAAATTAGCATTGCAGAAATTATTAATGCGGTAGACGAAAATATTGACGTAACCCGTTGTCTCGGTAGCAAAGACTGCCACGGTGGCGAAAAATGCTTAACCCATCAATTATGGGAAGATTTGAGCGGACGCTTGTATGAATTTTTGGACAACCTGACATTAGCGAGCTTTATCAATCGCCCGGAAATCCGTGAAGTGGCGCGTCGTCAAGACACGATTGCCAGCCGTATTGCAACCATGTTCCCACCACGCCCAACGATTGGTGTAGCGGCAAGTGCCAGTTGCTAAGAGGTGAATGTGCTTGGTAATGGTCAACGCAAAAAAGGGCGGAGAGTAATCCGCCCTTTTTTGTTCCGATTTAGCTGATATTCACGCCGCAGCGTGCATGTCTTCCTCAGTACGTACATCCAACTGGTGCAATTCCATCACCGGATGAATTTGCAACAACGTCAACTTACCTAACGCCTTGTCATCTAACAAAGCCGCGCCAGTATCAATGTAATAAAAGTTTGCCGTGTATAACGGTTTACTAACCGGCGTATGCCCAAACACCACTAGGTCAATGCCCTCGACAGGTACAGTACGCCCCATCATCTTGAAATGTTTATAGCGATTACGTGACCACAGCGCGTACTCTTCCATATCTGGGTCTGATTCCAGAGAACGTATAAATTGATGCCAAGGAATCCCTGTCGGAATATCCGCATGTACAATCCCGATATGGCCATTTGCAGTGGAAACCTCAAAGGCAAGCGGCAATTGCGCCAACACATTACGAATACGCGGGCGGATGTTTTCAGGAACACGCTTCCACCATGCGCCGCCATTGTAACGGGTCCAGTTTTCCAACACTGCGGCGTTATATTCCGAATCCAGCAACATGCGTTCATGATTGCCCATAATCGCATGAAACCAATGATGGTTAAGAAACTCAATCACGCGATGCGACTCTGCACCACGGTCAATCAAATCTCCTACTGAAAACACCCGATCAGCATCAGGATCAAAATTAAGACGCTGTAACAGCCGCTCTAAGGCTGAAAAGGAGCCATGAATATCACCGACGACGAAATCGCGTCCGCGTGAATTTTTACCGAAAAACTTAAAAGGCGCATAACTCATGGTCATATTCCAAGAACAACCTAACTAAAGTTAGCCAGTTAGTACAGGGTTTGCTTATCTATTTCGTTGTGACACCCACGCTACCAGCACCCATCCTAAAAAAATCTTAACTCAATTGCTGGTAATAAGAAATAAATTTATCTTATCTTTTTTCTGAGTAACTGCTGTTTTTTGCAGAAAAAGCCAGTAGCCCCCATCCCACAATGAAGCTAAGCCCACCTAGGGGAGTTACCAGTGCGAACCCCTTGATTCCTGTTAAAACATACAGATAGAGACTCCCAGAGAACAACACCATGCCTAACAAAAATGCATAACCGGCATACACAACATACTTATTTTTTATCTGTTTATATAAAATACTAATAAATAATAATGCTAATGAATGGTAAAACTGGTACTCGACACCCGTATGAAAACGTTGCAACATCTTGGCATCGACTAATTTTTCCAAGCCGTGCGCCCCAAATGCCCCCAAAATGACTGCGAGCATTCCAGACACACTGGCGATTAGCAGAAAATGATTCCTTTCCACAACGACACGACCTTATGAATACACATGAAAAACGTCAATTATACCGCGTCATTCTCAGAATCATGGCATGGTTGGGTATTTTATTCCTGATGGGCGTGTTCTTACGCAGTTGCTTTGCCTAGATAGACATCATAACGCACCATGTTACCACTGATGACAAAAGCCGGTTTACACCCGTGTAATTCAGGGGCGTGACGCGGGCGCTTGACTACTACACGCCGTTTAGCACGTTCCTGAGCTAACGCTAATAAAGCATCACTGTCGGCATCGGCTCCTACTACTTCATGGAAAAAACGCATCTCTTTTTGCACCAAAGCAGATTTTTGCCGATCAGGAAACATCGGGTCGAGGTACACTACATCAGGTAATGCCGCTGCGGGAAGGTCTGTTAGCCATACGTGCGCATCTGCCAGATGCAAGGTCATACGTGCAGCAATTTCCACCGTTTCCTGATCGTCACTTGTCAACGCACGCTGCAAACCATCAGCCAATAGGGCGTGAACAATCGGGGAACGTTCCAGCAAGGTCACGGTGCAACCCAAGGTCGCCAGCACAAAGGATTCGCGCCCTAAACCTGCGGTCGCATCAATCACATACGGCTGTTTGAATTTGTGTAAGCCAATCGCTTTAGCAATGTCCTGCCCTTTACCACCACCGAACTTGCGGCGATGCTGGGCTTTGCCTTCCACAAAATCGACGTACACCGCACCCACTTTGGGGTCGTGGGTATCGTGCAATTCCAGTCGTGCAGGGGTTTGCACCAGTTGATAGCGTTCGGGCATCAATAATGTGGAGGCGGTGTTTCATCCGCCTGACTACCGACAGCAGATGGGGTGATGGATTTTAGCTTTTCGTTGAGCCGTTCTATTTCCAGCAACGCGGTGGCAATGTCTTTTTGTTGCAGGTAAAGCTGATGGCTCAAGGTTTCCAGCATTTGCTCCTGTTCCATGAACAGGAGTTCCAGTTTTTCCAAGCGTGCTTCCATCAGGAATTAACGCCCCGCCATTGCCGCAATCCGCATCCGCAGCGCGTTCAGCTTGATGAAGCCTTCTGCGTCTTTTTGGTTGTACGCGCCGCCGTCATCGTCAAACGTGGCAATGCGTGCATCAAACAGGCTATCGTCGGATTTACGACCGGCAACAGTTGCCGCACCTTTGTACAACTTCATGCGCACCGTGCCGTTGACGAAGGCTTGTGATGCGTCAATCATTTGCTGCATCATCTTGCGTTCAGGACTCCACCAGTAACCGTTGTAAACCAGTTCGGCGTACTTGGGCATCAGGCTATCTTTCAGATGCGCCACTTCGCGGTCGAGGGTCAGGGATTCAATCGCACGGTGAGCTGGCAACAGGATCGTGCCGCCGGGCGTTTCGTAGCAGCCGCGTGATTTCATGCCAACGTAGCGGTTTTCCACCAAGTCCAAACGCCCAATACCGTTTGCACCACCCAGTTTGTTGAGGGTTTCGAGGATCGCAGAGGCGGACATTGCTTGACCGTCTAACGCGACTGCATCGCCGCCTTTGAAGGTGATTTCAACGTAAGTCGGCTTGTCAGGGGCAGTTTCGGGGGAAACGCTCCAACGCCACATGTCTTCTTCGGCTTCAAACCACGGATCTTCCAACGGGCCGCCTTCGTAGGAAATGTGCAGCAGGTTGGCATCCATCGAGTACGGGGATTTCTTGCCAGCCTTTTTGAAGTCGACCGGGATATTGTGCTTTTCAGCGTATTGCATCAGGGCTTCGCGGGAATTCATGTCCCATTCGCGCCAGGGGGCAATCACTTTGACCCCCGGTTTCAGCGCATACGCACCGAGTTCAAAGCGCACTTGGTCGTTGCCTTTGCCGGTTGCGCCGTGGGAAATCGCATCTGCACCGGTTTCATTCGCGATTTCAATCAAACGCTTAGCGATTAACGGGCGGGCAATGGACGTACCCAGCAGGTATTCACCTTCGTAAATGGTATTAGCGCGGAACATTGGGAACACATAATCGCGCACGAATTCTTCGCGCAAGTCTTCGATGAAGATTTCTTCCGGCTTAATGCCCATTGCCAAGGCTTTGGAACGCGCTGGCTCGACTTCTTCGCCCTGACCAATGTCAGCCGTAAAGGTGACGATTTCGCACCCGTAATTTTCTTGCAGCCACCGCACGATGATGGAAGTATCCAAGCCGCCGGAATAGGCTAACACGACTTTTTTGACAGACTGTGCCATGTTTTAAGTGTTCCCGTTGTGGTAATCGAAACCGCGCATTATATGCGCTACACTCACACCTTGCACTACAAACGAGAAAGAGGAGAAACTATGGAACGCCGTTCATTCTTCAAACACGCTGCCGCCAGCACCGTTGCTTTAGCCGCTGTACCTGCCACTGTATTAGCCGATGAAGCCGCCAAAGCTGCCGCATCCAGTGATTTACCCACCGTCAGTTGGCGGTTAACCTCCAGTTTCCCCAAATCACTCGACACCATTTACGGCGCATCCGACGTACTCGCCGCTGCGCTTTCCAAAATCACAGGTGGTAAATTCACCGTTAAAGTCTTCGCAGCAGGCGAAATCGTTCCGGGTTTGCAAGTGCTGGATGCCATCCAAAACGGCACTGTCGAAGCCGGTCACACCGCCTCCTACTATTACTTCGGCAAAAACCCCGCCCTCGCCTTCGATTGCGCCGTGCCGTTCGGGCTGACTTCACGCCAGCAAAGCGCATGGATGCTGCACGGCAACGGCATGAAACTGATGCGCGAACTCTTCGCCGAATACAACGTGGTCAACTTCATGGGTGGCAATACCGGCGTACAAATGGGCGGCTGGTTCAACAAAGAAATCAACACGGTTAAGGATTTGGAAGGCTTGAAATTCCGCGTCGGTGGTTTCGCAGGGCGTGTGTTGAGCAAACTCGGTGTCGTGCCGCAGCAATTACCCGGTGGTGACATTTACCCCGCGCTCGAAAAAGGCACGATTGACGCTGCCGAATGGGTCGGCCCTTACGATGACGAAAAGCTCGGTTTCGCCAAAATCGTCAAAAACTACTACACCCCCGGCTGGTGGGAAGCAGGCCCGCAATTGTCGTTTTACGTCAATAAAGAGCAGTGGGAAAAACTACCGGATGCCTACAAAGCCTCGTGGGAAGCCGCTTGCCAACAAGCTCACAACGACATGCAAGCGAAATACGACGCACTGAACCCACAAGCACTCGCTAATTTGATGGGTAGTGATGTGAAATTGCGCTCGTTCAGCGACGAAATCATGGAAGCCTGCTTCAAAGCCACGCTGGAAACTTACGACGAAGAATCCAAAGCCAACCCCAAGTTCAAAAAAATCTACGACGACTGGAAAGTGTTCCGCAACAACCAAGCGCAATGGTTCAGCGTGGCGGAACAATCCTACGCCAAGTTCGCATTCGCCCAAAAACTGTAAACACCAGCAGGTCAAATGTAGGTCGGACTTTAGTCCGACAATTCCCCCAGCATAACGGGATTGTCGGGCTGAAGCCCGACCTACATAACAAGGGGGTAATCTTCATGCTACTAACCTTCTCTCGTGCCGTTGACACCATGAACGCCAAGTTCGGACAACTCGCCAACGTGCTAATCCTGCTCGCTTGCATCGTTAGTGCGGGCAATGCCCTACTCCGCTACAGTTTCGACATCAGCGACAACTGGCCGCTGGAATTGCAGTGGTACTTATTCGGCGCAGCAGTGATGTTAGGCGCATCCCACACCCTCGCGCAAAACGGGCATGTACGCGTTGACATCATTTACGGCAACGTTTCCGACCGCACTCGCTTGTATATCGACATTTTCGGTTTACTGCTGTTCCTGTTGCCTGCCTGTATCTTGTTTGCTTGGCTCTCGTGGAAAACGCTGTTTTTGCCCTCGTGGGACATTATGGAACATTCCAGCAATTCCGGCGGCTTACCGCGCTACCCGATCAAATTCATGTTGCCGCTCGGCTTCGGTTTGCTAGTCCTGCAAGGCTTATCGGAACTGGTGAAACGCTTCGCCGCGCTCAAAGGCGAGATCCAGCTTGATACCCATTACGAGAGGCCAGAGCAATGATTACCTTGGAAATGATGCCCTTGCTCATGTTTGCGGGGCTGGTATTGTTTATGCTGGTCGGCTTCCCAGTGGCATTTTCACTGATGGCGGTCGGGCTGTTTTTTGGCTTTATCTCGATTGAAATGGGCTTTTTCACCCTGCCCTTTTTGCAGGCGATTCCGCAGCGGATTTTTGGTAGTGTGATTGCCAATGAATTGCTGCTGGCGATACCGTTTTTCACGTTTATGGGCGCGGTACTGGAACGTAGCCGCCTTGCCGAAGACATGCTCGATTCAATGGGGCAATTGTTTGGGCGGGTACACGGTGGGCTGGGTTATTCGGTAATTCTGGTGAGCTTTGTGTTGGGTGCTGTCACTGGCACGGTCGCTGCGCAAGTGATTGCGATGGCAATGATTTCCTTGCCCATTATGATGCGCTACCGCTACAACATGCGTTACACCACGGGCGTATTAGCGGCATCAGGAACGATTGCGCAAATTGTGCCACCATCCTTGGTGTTGATCATTATGGCGGATCAGTTGAAAACGCCAACCGCGAGTGCCGATGTTGGCAGCATGTATTTAGCCGCATGGATTCCCGCCATGCTGCAAATCGGCTTATTCATGGCATACACCTTTTTGCTCACCCGCATTCGCCCTGATTGGTTGCCGCCGATTCCCGAAAACGAAATCACGCTGAAAGGCACTGCGCTGTTGAAGAAAGCGTTGCTCGGCATTATCCCCACGGCGGTACTGATTTTTTTGGTGCTCGGTACGATTATGCTCGGTATTGCCACCCCGACCGAATCCGGGGCAATGGGGGCAATGGGTGCGGTATTGCTGGCGTATTGGCGGCGCAAACAGCTCGGCGGCACGGCAGAGTGGTGGAGTTTAATCAAGCAAGCGTATAGAAATACTGCTCGGATTACCTCAATGGTCATCTTTATCCTGATTGGGGCAACCACGTTTTCGGTGGTGTTCCAAGGCGTGGATGGCGGGCATTGGGTCGAAGGTTTGTTCTCGGATTTACCGGGTGGCTGGATTAGTTTCTTAATTATCGTCAATCTGTTTATTTTCTTTTTGGCATTCTTCCTCGACTTCTTTGAGATTGTATTTATCCTCGTGCCATTGCTTGCGCCTGTTGCTCAGAAAATTCTTACCCCGGTATTGATGACAATGGGCTTTAGTGAACCTGCCGCTGCCACCGCTGCACTGGTATGGTTTGGCATTATCCTGAGTGTGAATATCCAGACCTCATTCATGCATCCGCCGTTTGGATTCGCGCTGTTTTACTTGCGCGGGGTTGCACCCAAAGAAGTGAAAAGCAGTGATATTTACTGGGGTGCAGTGCCGTGGGTCGGTTTGCAAATGATCATGACGGTCATTGTGATGTTCTCACCGGGGCTGGTGACGACCTTATTGGATAAGGGCAAAGCGCCAGTTGAACACAGTCAGGAAATCAATTTCCAGATGGAAAGCAATAAACCAGCAGTTGGTTCAGGTAGTGGGGAAATCCAGTTTAATCTGGATGGGCAAGCTCCGGCACAAACACCAGAGCCAGCCCAAAAAGGCAGTAATGAGCTGAATTTCCAGTTGGATAAGTAGTTTATTCCGCTTATTCGCCAAGCAAAGGGACGGGAGACACGATCATCCCGTCCTCATCCGAGTACAGGTATTGACCGGGTGTGAAGGTTACGTCGTGGAAACGCACCACTTCATTACGCAAGCCCACACCGCGCTTAACGCTTTTCAGCGGCAATGTGCCAAGAGCTTTTACACCGATGTCCATTTGACCAATGTCGACAGAATCACGGATCAAACCGTAAACGACAATGCCGTTCCAGCCGTTTTTCACCGCTTTCTCCGCCAGCATATCGCCCAGCAGGGCGCAACGGGTAGAACCACCGCCATCGACCACTAATACCTTGCCCTTGCCATCTTCGGCAACCAGCTCACGTACCAGTGAGTTATCTTCGTAAATCTTGATAGTGACGATTTCACCAGAAAATTTGCTGCGACCACCGTAATTGTGGAAACCCGGTTGTACCACTTGCAGTGGCTTATCTTCGTTAGCGTCGAGCAGGTCGGCTGTTTTGAATGTCATGGGGGAGTCTCTTGAGAGGGGAAATCCCTCACCCCCCAGCCCCCTCTCCCGGAGGTAGAGGGGGAGCAAGAGGGAGAGATCATCTTAAGCCCCTCTACCTATGGGAGAGGGGTTGGGGTGAGGGTCTTTCAAATTAATGGAATTGCTCTTCTTCAGTAGAGCCAGTCAACGCTGTTACCGATGAAGCACCACCTTGGATAACAGTGGTAACGTCATCGAAGTAGCCAACACCCACTTCTTGCTGGTGAGAAACGAAGGTGTAACCTTTGTCACGTGCTGCAAATTCTGGTTCTTGAACCATGTTGACGTAGTGCTTCATGCCTTCGCCGCGTGCGTAAGCGTGCGCGAACTGGAAGGTGTTGAACCAGTTGACGTGGATACCCGCCAAGGTGATGAACTGGTACTTGTAGCCCAATGCAGACAGTTCGTCTTGGAACGCTGCGATGGTTTTGTCGTCCAGATTCTTCTTCCAGTTGAAAGACGGTGAGCAGTTGTAAGACAACAACTGACCTGGGCAAGCTGCTTGAACCGCTTGAGCGAATTCACGGGCAAAGCCAAGATCAGGCGTACCGGTTTCACACCACACCATGTCAGCGTAAGGTGCATAAGCAACGCCACGGCTGATCGCTTGTTCCAGACCGTTTTTAACGCGGTAGAAACCTTCAGCAGTACGCTCGCCAGTCAGGAACGGCTTGTCGTTCGCGTCGTGGTCAGATGTGATCAAGTTGGCAGCTTCAGCATCAGTACGTGCCAAAATAACGGTAGGAACGCCCATTACGTCAGCCGCGAAACGTGCAGAAATCAGCTTCTCAACCGCTTCAGAGGTTGGAACCAGTACTTTACCGCCCATGTGACCGCATTTTTTAACCGCAGCCAATTGGTCTTCAAAGTGAACACCCGCCGCGCCTGCGGTAATCATGTTTTTCATCAGTTCAAATGCGTTCAGAACGCCGCCGAAACCGGCTTCTGCGTCAGCAACGATAGGCAGGAAGTAGTCGATACCGCCTTCGTCTGTTGGGCTGATACCACGACTCCATTGGATTTCGTCAGCACGCTTGAACGTGTTGTTGATACGGCGAACCATCGTTGGTACGGAATCATAAGCGTACAGGGATTGGTCAGGGTACATGGTTTCTGAGGTGTTGCCGTCAGCCGCAACCTGCCAGCCAGACAGGTATACCGCTTCCAAACCTGCTTTGGCTTGTTGCATGGCTTGACCCGCACTGATCGCACCGAAAGCGTTAACGTAGCCTTTTTTTGCGCCGCCGTTAACCAGATCCCACAATTTTGCAGCACCACGCTTTGCCAGCGTGTGGTCAACTTGCAAAGAACCGCGCAGGCGTACTACGTCAGCCGCAGAATAAGTACGCTTAACGTTTGCCCAACGTGGGTTTTCTGCCCAGTCTGCTTGCAGAGCTGCAATTTGTGCTTCACGAGTTGTCATGTAGTGTTCCTCAGAGTCAATAAAAGTGAACGAAACCGGTAAAATGTCGGCAATCTGCCATTGGTTGCCTAGAGCAATCCTTTATTCCTCTCTCTGCCCGCTGCTGCGAATCTTGCTTTTTCATGAAATGCCGGACAATCATTTAAATTATCCGGGCTTTGGATAGTAATGAACCGATAATCTGTCGACAATAAAATTAATTCAATCTTTACCATTGTCTGAGTCAATGATTGGCATCTGTTTTGATTAATCCCAATGTCGACAATGTAAATGAGCGGATTTGTTGAAGCAAAGCAGCATCATTAAGCAATGACACCCCATACGACGGGATCATGACTTTTAGCTTGCTGCGCCACTCCTCAGAAGCCATTTCTGTGGCAAAACACTTCTCCAACACTTGCAACATCGCCGTTACCGTTACCGAAGCACCGGGAGACGCGCCCAATAATCCAGCCAATGACCCATCTGCTGCGGTGATCACTTCCGTACCAAACTCCAGCTTGCCGCCTTTCACCGGATCTTTCTTAATAATTTGTACCCGTTGCCCGGCACTCGCCAAAGTCCAGTCCTCATTACGCGCCTCTGGGAAATATTCACGCAACGCATCCATGCGTGAATCATGGTTTTGCATCACTTCAGACACCAAGTAACGAATCAGGTCAAAGCTGCTTAAACCCACCTTCGCCATCGGCAATAAATTATTGGGCTTAATAGACTCTGGCAAATCCAGAATCGAACCCTCTTTGAGGAACTTGGTGGTAAAACCCGCAAAAGGCCCGAACAACAGCGCTTTTTCACCATCAATAATGCGCGTATCCAAGTGCGGCACTGACATTGGTGGCGCACCAATCGACGCTTTGCCATAAACCTTAGCAAAGTGTTGGCTCACGATTTCCGGCTTTTTACAGACTAACCATTGACCACTAACGGGGAAACCGCCATAACCCTTGCCTTCCGCAATGCCGGATTTTTGCAACAATGGCAACGCGCCACCGCCAGCGCCCAAGAATACGAAATCCGCCGTCAAGGTTAGCGTATCCAAGATGCTATCGGTTTCTTGCGTCACAATGCGCCATTTACCATCCGCTTGTTTACGCAAGCTTTTGACTTCGTGTTTCAGCAGCAAATCGACATTGTCAAAGCTTTGTAAATAACCAATCATGTTGCGGGTCAAAGCGCCGAAATTGACATCCGAGCCATGCATAACCCGTGTTCCAGCCACGCTTTGGGCAGGGTCGCGCCCATTCATGACCAATGGCATCCAAGTTTTCAGCACGGCGGGATCCTCACTGTATTCCATCCCCGCAAACATTGGGTGTTGGCTAAGCAGCTCAAAACGCTTGCGCAAGAATGCAACATTCTTCTCACCCCACACAAAACTCAAATGTGGGGTCGGGTTAATGAAAGAAGACGGCTCCGGTAGGGCTTGTTGTTGCACCAAATAAGACCAAAACTGCAAGGTACGCTCAAATGACTCATTGATGGCAAACGCTTTACTAGCGTCCACCGAGCCATCGGCTTTTTCCGGGGTATAGTTCAGTTCGCAATAGGCAGCATGACCGGTACCGGCGTTATTCCAGCCACTGGTGCTTTCCATTGCGACATCTTCCAGACGCTCAATGATGCTGATTGTCAACAATGGGTTTAACTGTTTCAGCAACACGCCCAAGGTAGCACTCATTGTGCCCGCGCCTACCAGCACCACGTTTACATTCTTCGCAACCATATTCACCTTCAAAGAGCTAAGGATAAGGAAGTACAGATAATAGAACGGGAAGGACGGTAATTTCTAGCAGTGCTTCACGGATTTTTAACAAGATTGTCGACAATCTTGTTAAAAGCTACCGACAAAGTGAGGTGTGATGCGGCATTGCAGCATTTTACCCGAATGAAATATTTTTTGCACACTTCAAGACATAATCATAAAATTTAATTATCAAAGAAATTAATTTATTATCAATAAATCAGAAAAATAGAGAATAAAAAACTTTTGAGCAAAAAAAGAAAAAGTGTGTTCGCCATCACATTCTGCTGACCGTTTTTTAAATATTCTGCACCTACAGGAAACGACACGACGGGAGCTAACACGATGTTTAAGGTCTATATCAACGGGAGTTTTGACTCCACACACGAGACACTCAGCAACGCTTGCCGCTATGCACGGACGCAAGCCATTCTTGACCAACGCGCCTACGTCACTGTGTTTGCAGAAGGCAAAGGCACTAAACCAACGCTTGATACCGAAAGAGCAGTGATGAAAGGCGTTCCAGCGTACATTATTACACCTCATGCGCGTTCCATCACGGAAAACCGTGAAGAACAGCGCAGTGCAGGAATCGGCAACCTGGTTGCCGCAGCAGCACGGCAGTCCGCCGGGATCTCTAGGGGCTTTTAAAAAACAACGTTATAAAAATAGGGCTAAACGAACAGTAGGTTGTTCGTTAAACAGTCTTTGTTTTTCAGCAGATGGGGCTACCTGCTGAATACACAAAGCATCTTTAAGCGGGGCATGTCCCCGCTTTTTCTTTGGGGCTAACGCACCCGCACAAAACGCAAAACATCATAAATAAAATTCAAAATAAACAAAAAATATTTGATTAATGTTTTTTCCATTGTGTGTCCGCTATCACATATCGACACCCATAATTCCCCTACTCTTACCTCATAGCAACATGAACGGCAGACAGGAGTTTTCACATGTTCAAGGTTTTTCTTGATGGCACATATCATTCAACACACAAGACTTTTGCGGAAGCCTGTCGTAACGCACGCATCCAGGCTGAGCGCTACCAAAACGCTTATTTTACGGTGTTTGAGGCGGGCGATGACATTGATCGGGCGTTCCATGCCAACAGCGATACATTGTGCGGCGTACCCGATTACATTATCTCCCCGAATGATAGCGTGGCACATGGGGCGATCTCATTGGCAACCGCATCATCCCTGTTAAGGGTTCGTCTGCCGTCACATACCTTTGGGTCTTATGAACACCCACTGATATAATTTTATTTAATATTTAATCGGTTAAAAACAACCTTGAGATGATGACCCACCTATTTTAAGGGCTGGTAGGTAGGTCATCATGAACAGTTGAGTTCGGGCTTTCTTGGCTGTTCGTCTCAAGGCATAAAAAGAAAAGCGGGGCTTAGCCCTAATGCCAGTCAGTTAAGCTGATTGGCATTTTTGTTTTTAACGTTTGGGTACT